>JAJRUA010000073.1 GCA_024278035.1 Planctomycetota bacterium
AACGTCCTTATTGTCATTTACGTAAGCTCGGAGAAGAGATTCACATTGTCTTTGTGCCGGGCCTGGAAGCCGAGCTTCCGGCAGGAACAGGGCACCTCTATCATGCTGTCTTGCGACTCTCGGACGGGTCTTTCTACGCAACCGATGGAACGCTGATCGGTACGGTTGATGCGGCTCCCTTGTCGAGTGCTAACGCGACGTTGGCGATGGATGCTTCGGTCAAGGGGAATAATCTTCAGGCAATGGGAGTTGGGTTCGACGAATCGGGCAATCCCACTGCCTGTGTCAAGGAGGTTGTTGGCCTTACCAGTCTGTATCACCATACGCGGTGGAATGGAACGGCGTGGAACTCTGAGGAGGTTGTATCAGGAGGCGAAACACTTTATGGCCCTTCAGAAGGAGCTTCGCAGCCAGGCTTCTTGCCAGGGTGGTGGCAACTCCGAGACGGGAACAAAGCGCTCGCCTCGGTCCAAGTCGAGGACCGAACCCATGAGGTTCGTGAGTACACACGCCAGAGCAACGGGGCTTGGTCTTATAAGGTGCTAAGTTCGGCTAATTCGACCAATAAAATTCGGCCTATCGGAATCGAAAACGCTCACCCTGAAATGCAAGTTCTTTTTCTGGCTGGTGAGTACCATCAATTTGACTCTGGCGATACGCGACTCGACCTGTGTGCTTATCCAGGCCCCGTTAATACAGGACGGCTTACTGCGTTAGTCAAACTTGACTTTGATGGCACTAGTGATGTGGTTCTCGAATTGGTGGCAGGCGATACGGGGTCCAAGGCTCCCGATCCTTTTCCAGAAGCTGCTGTGATATCGCTAGGTGAGATAGGCAGAAGAACGATCCTTGACGATTCATCTGCCTCTTTGGATTCCCTATCAGGCATCACGGTAATCGGAGCCATGACGCCCAAGTCTTTGGGAGGCAATCAGTACTTTGTCAGCGATCTCGACTCCGGTAGTACGAAAGAACATATTTGGTTTCGCATTAAAGGAACCACAGGCAACCCCCACTTCGGACTGGCCCTTACCAATGGCAATTTCGGCGTCGAGGGGACGGATATCCCCGCAACCGCGGGTTCGCTGTATTCGGTATGCGGTAGCTATGACGGGATAACCAACCGCATCGCTCGTAATGGCGTACTTTCCACTACGGCGGTAGCCGCAACGGCGGCACTCAAAGACTCGGGCGCTGGTCCGCTTTGGGCAGGTACGTCCCCTCATGAGGCCGGCAATTCGGGCGCTCAGCTAGCCGGTTCACTTGATTTCTTAATGATCCTGCCCTCAGGGCAAACCGATGCGTGGATGCGGATGGCAACGCTCGGCTGTGGACCGGCAGTTTATACAGCGGGAGCATGGGGGGATTTGCCTGCGATTGAGTTCTCAAGTGCTATCGCAGGGGCTCATGCTGTGGGCGAGGTTGTTCAAAATTGATTCCGGTTGGTTTCTCTGATCGGGCGTTTCCTACTGGAGGAGAAAGATGGTGGCGAATTTAAGGGACATTTATGGGACCGTGCATGTGAACAGTAGCACCGATCTTCTGGCACGCGTTGTTGATGTCAATGGCGATTTAATTATGGGAGCCAATGTTGCCTCCCTAACGTACTCCGTTCAAGAGCACGGCGGCTGTGTGATAGAAGAGGGGACTGTCGTCGATGGTCACGATAAGGTCGCACTCGTCGTGAGTGAGGTCTTTACTGACGGGTTACAGACTGACGGAGCTTGGACAGTGGATGCGATCGGATACAACTTCCGGCACACCGTGGACACCTCAGTCAACGAGGCATTTCTCCGTGCCGGCTATCTCTATCAAGTCCGCTACGACTTGTCTCTTTTGGATGGCAGCAAAGTGGTCTTTCGTTACGAACTAAAGGCGATATGAAAATGAATGACAAACAAACGATTGAAGCGATACGTTCGCAATCACTAGCGCAGATTCAAGAGGTGCGTGCGAGCTTAAAACCGACGTACTGGATTGATGGGCAACGGGTTCACTGGGAGCAGTATGTGGAATCTTTGCAGCGAACGGTTGATTGGTGCGATCAAAAGTTGATCGATGGCGAGCCATACGAGGTGAATTCACAAGGAGGAGGACTATGACGCTAGGATGGAAAGCGGAGGGCGATTTTGTGCAAGTCGTCGACACGCTCGAAAGTGTTACCTTAAAGAAGGTCGGTTGCATTGGTGAAGTCACAATGGACGCTTGGCGCTTCTCGGATAAAACGATCGATGAACCGGGAACGGAGGGGGCGGTGCGACGGTCCGAAGCGGTGTGGCAGCTTCCCTTTATTGAGGGGACCGATCCACCAAGTGTGGGAGATCGGCTAATTGATTCCGCTGGTACTTGCTGGACCGTCGTCGAAGTCGATCAGTTCCGAGGTGAAACGAGACGCCGATGTCTTACCCGCCGGATCGCTTTGCGCGCGGACGTCGCGGAGTGGATGGACCTGGAAATAGCCACCTGGAAACCGATCGTACCGGAGCCACCTACTGGCCCTGAGCTGGAGATCATGGGGTGGCAAGTAGTTCGGCCTGCTTTACGTGCCTGTGCTACCAGAATTGAGACAGCGCCGGATTCAGTAGCTGGCGAACCTGCCGTACAAAGATATCGAATCACGCTTACAGAACCCATTGAAGCGACTCCGAACTACCGGTTACGGAGCCATGCGGGGCGAGCGTTTCGGATTATCGAGCAAACGATCAAAGACCAACTGGGAGAAGGTTGGCGGTACGAAGCGATCCTAGAGACGGAGTAACGACTGCTGCTTGGCGATCCGGCGATTTTCATGCTTCGTCAGTTGGCCACAAGCGGCGTCAATATCCTGGCCCATGGAGTAACGTACGGTTGTTACTTGGCCCGTGGATCGAAGGATATGACCAAATGTTTCGATCACTTCGCGGGAGGAGCCTTCAAGGTGAGGTGCTTCAACAACCCGGTTGTAGGGAATCAGGTTGACGTGAACTCGAAGCCCTTTTAGCCACTCAATCAATTGGTTGGCTTGCTCAGGCGAGTCATTGATCCCTTTGAGCATAAGATACTCTATCAATACGGGGGTTCGCTTGCTCTGAAGGTAGTTGAGTTCTTCGATGCAGGACCAAAGGTCGGTTAGTGGATAGCGTTTAGCAAGAGGAATAATGGACTCTCGAATCGCTTGATCCGCTGAATGGAGAGAAAGAGCAAACTTGGCTAGAGGGAATCGTTTTGCTGTTCGTAGAAGTCCCTCGGTGATGCCAACCGTGCTGATGAGGATGCGAGTCAGCGAGTGATGGAAGGCGTTGTTTCGGGCGAGGGCCTCTAAGCTTGCGTGGAGATTTTGTTCGTTATGAAACGGTTCGCCCATCCCCATGAAGACGATATTGCGAACCCGCCTGCTCTCTTCACGGAGAAGTCGGTTGGCCTGAGCAACCTGATCGAGAATCTCCGCTACTGTTAGGTTTTGAGCAATTCCCATACGGCCTGTTGCACAAAAATCACAAGCTGCCGCACAGCCGATTTGGCTAGAAATACAAAGGGAGACCCGTCCGGTTGCGGCTCGTAGAATAACAGACTCGATGGCAAACCTAGCGACGGTTCGGAAGATCAGTCGGGTGGCACCATCAACCGAGGAATCGAATCGCTGATCAAGTTGAAGTTCACTCAATCGAACTCGCTCTGCAAACGAGTTTCGCGCCTCTGGCGGTAAAGATTCGAGGGCCGTTTCTGGGGAGTGGGAGTGCTTGAAGAAAGCAGTGCAAAGTTTTCGTACATCGCCAGGTTCCAGACGCAAATCCTTCCGAACAAGGTCCATGTGAGTGGCATCAAAGATCGTGCCTACGCTTTGTTTAGTTGCTTTATTCACGTCAAGCAGAAAACCCATAGTCGTCAAATAAGTGGAGTTTTGTAGGGCTCGCCGGATAGCTCAGCTACAAAACACGGAACAAGATAACCAGGAAGGCGACGCCGGAGTTCGCTTAAAAGCCATTTGCCTTGCTCTAGCGAAACGGCAAAGTGAGAAGCTCCTGCAACCGAGTCGAGTTGGTGCAAATAGTAGGGAAGCACACCGGTTCGGAATAGTTTTTCACTTAAATCGACTAGCGTATCAGCGTCGTCATTAACACGATCCAAGAGTACCGACTGATTGAGAAGAGTTATGCCAGATTTACGGAGCTTGGAAAAACTATCGGCTACTGACGAATCCATTTCATTCGGATGATTCACATGCACGACAAACACGATACGACTGGTGCAAGCCGAAAAGAGCCGAAGTAAGCCTTCTGTCACACGAGCAGGAATCATAACGGGGAGTCTCGTGTGGATTCGTATCCGCTCAACGTGAGGGATGTTGTCGATGCGTTTAACGAGATCACTGAGGGCCGAATCGACCAGCATGAGCGGGTCGCCGCCACTTAGGAGAACCTCTTTGATCGTGGGATCGGATTCGATGATTTGCAATGCCTCGTTCCAAGCCTCGATTCCCTTCGGAACGGTTGAGTAGGGATAGTGTCGCCGAAAACAATAGCGGCAATGCACAGCACACGCCCCGGTGGTAACCAGCAAAGCGCGTCCATGGTATTTTTGTAGCAGGCCACTGGCAAGGGTTGCGCCCGCATCTCCTACCGGATCCCTAACAAAACCGGGTTGGGGTGTCATTTCCTCACCGAGAGGCAGGATTTGCCTCAGAAGGGGGTCTCCCGGATCGCCGGGCCGGATTCTTGCCACATAGGCCCTGGGGGCAAGCAAACGGAAGGCCGCATGGGCTGTTTTCGCCTGCTGGGCCAGCTCTTCTGGCAACCCTAGTACATGGCAAAGCTCGAAGGGGTCCCGGATTGCGGTGCGGAGCTGCTCTGACCAATCTTTCCCGGTGGGGCGGACATCGGGCGGAGAGTTCGATAGACTCTGCATTGGAGATGGGACGGCTTGGAAGTGGTGGTGGCCTTAGGGATTGTCTAAGCCGGCATCATGGAAGGTAGGCCGACCCTATTTATTTGACTTCCGAATCCGAATGAGAGCTAGCGTGGGTACAGTCAGCACAAGTGATTTTCGTAAGGGCCTCAAGGTCCAGATCGACGGCGTTCCTTTCGTGATGGTCGAAATGAACTTCCGTAAGCCGGGAAAAGGGACGGCCCTTTATGAATGCAAAATGAAAAATTTGCTACGGAACACGATCGTTGACCGGACTTACCGGGCTGGTCAGTCGCTAGAAGAAGCGGACGTGATGGAATTCACGGCCCAGTTCCTCTACCGGCAAGGCGAAGACTTCGTGTTTATGAGCAACCAGGATTATGAGCAATACGAACTCTCTTCGGAGCAGGTGGGCGACAATGCCAAGTTCTTGAAGGAGAACATGGATTGCCAGGTGATGACCTTCAATGAAAACCCGATTGGCGTCACCCTGCCTAACCACGTTGTGCTGCAAGTCGAGTTTGCGGAGCCGGCCCCCAAAGGCAATACGGCCACGGGTGTCCAAAAGCCGGTGAAACTCGAAACCGGGGCCGAAATCTTGGCACCCGCGTTTGTCAGCACAGGCGAATGGCTTAGGGTTGATACCCGCACCGGGGACTATATTGAAAGAGCGAGCGGACCAGAGTAGAGTTCCTCCTGCCCCAGCAAGCGTGTCGGGTGATTCTGAGTGAGCCGTTCCGCCGTGGCCGATTACCGCTGGTAGCGTGGACCAATTTTTACTTCCCCTGGCTTACGAAAGCGAAAACCATGCCTTACCATCGCATAGGTCGGATTCTACTTTCTTTAGGCGTGCTACTCGTTTCTCGTCCGCTTACTGTCTTCGCAATTGATAACGGCTTCGGTTTCTCCGTTGTTTTATTGGTTCCGACATGTTGCTTGAGCCTCTGGCTCGCACTTTCTTCACCACGTCGATCACAACGTATTGGCTGGTTTACCTTTTTCTCCGTTGTCACATTCCTTCTTCCGACCGGCAATTGGTGGCAGCGGCGAATTGAAAATGTGATTGTTTGGATGCAGGATCTCTTTCGCGATTCTTCATACGACTCGCTGTATTCTAGTGCGGAAGTCGTGGCCATTTTTACGGTCTTCCTTCTGCCGTGGAGCATCGCTTGTCTTTTAGGTTGGCTTGCGTCTCGCTTTGTGAG
>JAJRUA010000074.1 GCA_024278035.1 Planctomycetota bacterium
AGGATACCGTCGCCTGACGTACCTGATGATGGATCAAGATGTCGTCGCAGTGAGCCCGGCAACCGTCTACCGCGTGCTGAAAATCGAAGGCTGTTTCGAGCGGTGGAACGTGCAAAAAACGGGCAAAGGACAAGGGTTTCAGCAGCCTTTGGTGCCGCATGAGCATTGGTATGTCGATATTTCGTACGTGAACGTCTGCGGCACTTTTTATTATCGGATTGGTTGTAGTCGCTATCTGGTGCATTGGGAACTGAGAGAAAGCATGACCGAGGCGGATGTGGAAATTACTTTGCCACGTGCCAAAGAAGCGTTTCCTGATGCGAGACCACGGATCATCACCGACAATGGGCCGCAGTTCATTGCCAAGGATTTCAAGGAGTTCATTCGACTTTCGGGCATGACGCATGTGAGGACTTCTCCCTACTATCCGCAGAGTAACGGCAAGATCGAACGGTGGCATCAAACGATCAAGCAAGATTGTATACGGCCTAATGTTCCGCTCTCGCTGGAGGAAGCACGACGACTGGTCGAACGCTTTGTGGATGATTATAACCACCGAAGTTTGCACAGCTCGCTCGGCTACGTCACGCCCGCCGACAAGTTAGCTGGCCGCGAGCAAGCAATCTTCGACCAGCGAGATCGCAAGTTAGCGGAAGCCCGTGAGCGGCGTGCCTGCAAGCGTCGGCAAGCACGCGAAGAGGTGACAGCCGCATGACCATTACCCAGCAGAAGGGGCTAGCCGGGTGGTGCAGGAGGATGGCAATGAATGCCTCCTGCTCTGCGTGAACGCAAAGAAAATAATCCGGCGATAGCCGTCCAATAACCTTACTTTATCCCTCGAACCGAACACACGGAAAATGAACTCAGCAGCATGACCCGCCAATGCCTGCATGGTCGCCGGATTGGCGAGTTGCCAACACTTCAAGAAGAAATCGGCGTATGGTCCCTTTGATGACACCAGCACGCAACGCGGAGTCGATTGGCAGGTGAAAATCGACGATGCCCGCTCAAAACTCAAATCCGTTTACCCTAAAATTTTGGTTTGACAGACCACTAGGACCGATTCCTTGCCGTAAACCATTGACATACAAGCCTTTTTGGTCTTTGATGGCACCGAATTAGCCACCAAGTCGGCGGTGCGGCCTGCCGATTTTCTCTAGGACCAGTAAAATGCCTTTCTTTTCAAAGACATCGCTTCTTTTACTGTTTGTTTTGTTAGGAACACCGTTGACAGCCTTCGGCGCAGAGGAAGTCTCCTCTGCTGAGCCGGCGAATTGGATGGAGGCCATTGATGCTGGCTTCGGGAAGTATCTTGTGGGTCCACTCGACCAGATTCTCTTTTATGATTTCGGTAGCTCCGATTGGCTGGGCGTTTCGGTCCCGTTTGTTGTGGCATGGCTCTTGTTGGGGGCAATCTTTCTGACGCTTCGGATGGGGTTCATCAACATTCGCGCGTTTCGCCATGCGATCCATGTCACCCGAGGCAAATACGACGATCCCGACGATGAAGGAGAAGTGACCCACTTCCAGGCGCTCACTTCAGCATTGTCAGCAACCGTGGGCTTGGGGAACATTGCAGGCGTCGCGATCGCCGTCGGAACAGGTGGTCCCGGGGCAGTTTTTTGGATGATCTTGGCAGGCCTCTTGGGCATGACGAGCAAGTTCACGGAGTGTACTCTTGGCCAAATGTACCGCCATGTGGATGACAAAGACCATGTCTCCGGCGGCCCCATGCGTTATCTGAGCAAAGGCCTGAAAGAAATGGGGCTTGGCTGGCTAGGGTCACCGCTGGCGATTCTTTTCGCAATTCTCTGCCTGGGGGGCTCCCTGGGCGGCGGTTGTGCGTTCCAGGTTTCACAGTCGCTGGATGTTGTCAAAGAACAAATCCCCTGGCTCGTGGGGCGTGAATGGGTCTATGGTCTGCTACTTGCCTTCCTTGTCGGCATTGTCATTATCGGTGGTATCCAACGCATTGGCCACACGGCTGAACGGATCGTTCCGCTCATGTGTGGTATTTATGTTGCCACTTCGCTCACAATCTTGGTGATGAACGCCTCGGAGATTCCTGCTGCGTTTAGCACGATCTTTAGCGAAGCCTTTCAGTGGCAATCGGCCTATGGCGGTTTTCTTGGTGTGATGGTTGTTGGCATTAAGCGGGCGGTCTTTTCCAATGAGGCGGGCATCGGCTCTGCTGCCATCGCCCACTCGGCAGCTCGGACACATCATCCTGTTCGAGAAGGAATCGTCGCTCTGCTTGAACCGTTCATCGACACAGTGGTTATTTGCACAATGACCGGCCTCGTGATCGTTATCACCGGCGTCTATGACACAGCGCTCTATCCCGAACACGCAGAGATTATCGCGGGCGACAAGGGAGCGACGCTCACCAGTGCCGCGTTCGGCACGGCGTTCAGTTGGTTCCCCATGATTCTCGCTGCGGCAGCAGCTTTGTTTGCGTACTCGACCATGATCTCGTGGAGCTACTACGGTGAGCGCTGTCTTACCTACCTCTTCGGAACGAAGGCATCGCTCCCTTACAAGCTCTTGTTTCTTTCTTTCGTTTTCCTCGGATCGGTCGTGACGGCTCGCAATGTCAATCTCTTCAGTGAATTGATGATCCTCTCGATGGCATTGCCCAATATCCTTGGCTTATTGCTCATGTCAGGCAAAGTAAAACGCTCGCTCGATGAGTATTGGGCTGCCTACAAGCGTGGCGATTTTGATGCGGAAGCAGCGGCGCACGAAGCACGTGCGAAAGAGAAAAAACGTGTTTAGCTTCCTTCCGTAGGGAAGTAGTTCTTGACCACACCGTAAAACTCATCGGCGGTGGCAATCTTCGCCACATGTTTGCGAAACTCGCGCGCTCCGGGGCGACCTTGCGCGTAGCAGCAGGCGAACTTGCGCATCAGCACCACACCCTTTTCTTCGCCAAACCGATCAGCGACAAGGCGGAAGTGACGCAGCATTAGCTCACGCTCTTCGGCAAGCGTTGGGTCGGGCGGCACCGGCTCGCCACGCAGCGCGGCGGCGGCTTGCTGGAAGAGCCACGGCTTGTTGAGGCTCGCCCGGGCGATCATAACCCCATCAATGTTCCACCGGCGAAACGCCTCGACGACTTTCTTCGGCGAATCCAGATCGCCGTTGCCTATCAATGGAATCCGCTTGAGATGCGGCTTGATCTCCGAGATCAAATCCCAGGTCGCTTCGCCACGAAACATGTCGGACGCCGTCCGACCGTGTACCGTGAGGGCCGCCGCACCAGCTCCCTCGATCACTTGAGCGACATCGATGATGTTGATTCGGTCGCGCGTCGTGCCAAGGCGTGTTTTGGCGGTGACCGGTGTCGGGTGACAGGCGGCGACGACTTGCTCGATGATTTCCCCCATCTTCTCCGGGCAACGGAGCAAATAAGAGCCGCTCTTCGCGCGTTGCGTCACTTGCCGAACGGGGCAGCCGAAGTTGATATCGACGACCGAAACTTTGTACTCCTGCACAAGCCGGGCTCCTACTTTGGCAAGCACCTCCGGTTCGTTGTCCCAAATCTGCACGGCAAGGGGCCCAGGCTCTTCGGCCACGCCCCACAGCCGATCGGGATGGACGGCCTTCTGTTCGTCGAGCCAGACAAAACCTTTGGCATTGACCATCTCGGTCGCCAAGAGCCCTGCCCCGCCGAATTGCCGGACGATTTGGCGGAAGGCGAAGTTGGTGTAACCGGCCATCGGGGCTTGGAGAATGGGCGGATCGATCGTCAGGTCGCCGATCTTAAACGGCTGGGCGAGCGGCACCAACGCCTCGCCCGAGGCGCACACGTCCGCCACAGTAGCGGGGTTACGGTTCGGTAAGGAAGAAACACCGTGGGGCATACGAGGGATTGTAGCGTCTTTTACATTCGGCAGCCTGTCCCCTTTTTTTGGACGGGCCGTTAGCGATTAGCTCAACCTTGGTCTACCAACCGTGCGTCGAGCCACAGGGCTTGATCTCCCGTGTCGCCGTGGTCGGCGTAATCGACCACCAGAACGAGCGCCGTCGCACGGGTGAGGTCCACGTCGATCGGCAACGGCGCGTCGCCACCACGAACGACGGGGCTCTTGTAAAGCGATTCTATTTTGCCGTCACGAATGGCGTAGACACGAAAAACGACACTGCCAATCGAAGAAACCGAGTCGGCAATGGCAAGCTCGGCTTGAAAGCTGAGTGGTTTATCCTTCGCGAGTTGGTAAACCAATCTCGCTGCACTATGCATTGCCAATCCTTTGGCGTACGGGCGCCCACCCGCTCGTAAAGGCGTGCCATCGAGCGACGCATCGCGGGCGTAGGGCCAAGCGAGATCAAAATAGGGCGTCGAACGATAGTCGTTCGCCTCCCGATCCGAAAGATATTTTACCTTTCCTTGCACTGGCTGCAGAAAAACAACGGTTTCCGCTTCGACATCGAGATTCAAGCCGGCCAAAGTTGTTATGTTGGCTTTGGGGACGGTGATTTGCACCGACCGGGCGACCAAGAGCGTGCCGTTGTCTAAGCCGACCAAACAGGCGGCGGGTTCTTGTGGGTAGCTCTCTTTGGCGGAAGCGAAGCGAATCGCGCGGACTCGGCTCACGGGCACCTTGGTTGGTGTCGCATCTTTGCCTAGGCGGATTGAAACGGCGTCGTATCCCAATGTAAGGACCTGGCCCTCGATTTGGTCGCCACCGACAAGCCACAGGAGATCGCCTTGGCTTTGTTGGCTGTCGGTCGAGGACAATAGCTCCTCTTTGCGCGTTCCTTCGATTGCCGCTTCAAGCAGTAGCCATTCGGCTTCGGAGCGTTGGACCGTTGCCCAGCCGTCGCGGCGGTTGAGGCCGACCGATTCTTCCTTCACACGGGCGTAGCCGCTTGCGGCCCAAGAGCGGTCGGTGATGAGGGTCGAGCCATCACGAAGAACGAGCGTAGCGGCCCGCCTGGCTTTGGCCGGTGTGCCCCAACGGACGAGTTGGTCGGTTGGGCTGGATTCGAGCAGATCGCCAGCGGCACCCGTAAATTGCCACGTGGTGGCTTGGGCGTTGTAATCGAACTTGGTAAGCGCAGCGCGCGCGCGCGTGCCATCGGTGAGGAGGAGTTGGGCACCGCCCTGCCCTGCCCTACTCTGGTAAGGGGCGAGTAGGAGGAGGAGTGCGATCGATAGCAAGCAATTCCGGTCCAGGAAGGACCGGCTATAGGATGGGGGCA
>JAJRUA010000075.1 GCA_024278035.1 Planctomycetota bacterium
AAGTCGTAAAAAACAAGGTCGCCCCACCGTTCCGCGTCGCCGAGTTCGACATGATGCACACCAACGGAATCAGCTACGAAGGCGACATCATCGATCTGGGCATCGAACAAAAAATTGTCATTCGTAGCGGAGCATGGTTCCGCTACGGAGACATGCAGCTAGGCCAGGGAAAAGAGAAATCCCGGGCCTTCCTGAAAGAGAACCCAAAAATCACCGAGGATATCAAGCAAAAAATCATTGCCGCAGGCGGATTTAACGACCTCCTCACCGCCTCCACGAGCGAGAACAGCGCCTCCGAGGACGAGGAATAGAAAAAGCCCTCGGACAATTTTCCTTACCTGCAAGAAGCAAAGGATAAAAACAATAAACGGAGGGCCACGTCCTCCGCCCCCCAAAAAAAACGACAACCAAGCACTAACCCCAACAAACAGAAAGGAACCGCTCGAAAACGCCCGCAGACTTCCCTTGCCGTTGATTGACAATGCCCAGGTAGCAGCGATAGGATAAACCAAATAGGGGGTGGCCCCATGTGCGAGTAGCACCTCGGGCTTGCCACTTGGTTAGCACATAGATTTCCTTGACTTGCATATCCCGGCCCCTGTTGGCCAACAGTTTTCGCACGGAGGTTACTTGGCAAATGTCTGAGCCCATTACTCAATTAGAGCACGCACGAGTCGGAACGATCACTCCTGAGATGGAACTGGTTGCCTCACGCGAGGCCCTGACTCCAGAAAAAATTCGCGAAGAGGTCGCAGTCGGTCGAATGGTAATCCCTGCCAACCGAGTTCACCTCAAAGCGGGACTTGAGCCAATGGCAATCGGCATTGCGGCCACGTGCAAAATCAACGCCAACATCGGCAACTCAGCCGTGACAAGCGATCAAGAGGGCGAGCTAGAGAAACTTGAAACTGCGATTCACTTCGGTGCCGACACGGTCATGGATCTTTCCACCGGCAAAGATATCGACGGTATCCGAAAATCGATCATCAAAGCCTCGCCCGTTCCTATTGGCACCGTACCTATCTATCAAATGCTAGAGGAGTTGGGCGGCGAAATCGAGGAAATGCGGCCACAGCATTTTCTCGACATGGTCGAGCACCAAGCCAAGCAGGGCGTCGATTACATGACGATCCACTGCGGCGTGAAGTTTGAGCATCTCCACCTAACCACAAACCGAGTAACAGGCATCGTCAGCCGCGGTGGCTCGCTGATGGCCAAGTGGATGATGGTCCATCGCAAGGAGAATCCGCTTTACGACGGCTTCGACGACCTATGCGACATCATGCGACAGTACGATGTCACCTGGAGCCTCGGTGACGGCCTACGCCCAGGCTCGCTTGCCGACGCCAGCGACGAAGCACAATTTGCCGAGCTTGATGTGCTCGGAGAACTAACCCAACGCGGATGGGATCGTGGCACCCAAGTGATGGTTGAAGGTCCAGGGCACATCCCCATGGACCAGATCAAAATGAACGTCGAGCGCCAAATCGAAGTTTGCCACGGCGCACCGTTCTACGTCCTTGGCCCGCTTGTGACCGATTTTGCTCCAGGATACGACCATATCACAAGCTGCATTGGCGCCTCGCTAGCAGGCTGGGCCGGAGCCGCAATGTTGTGCTATGTGACCCCCAAAGAGCACCTTGGCTTGCCGGAGCGGGAGGACGTGAAACAGGGCCTCATAGCCTATAAAATAGCGGCTCATTCCGCAGACATTGCCCGGCAGCGGCCTGGAGCTCGCGACCGTGACGACGAGCTCTCCCGAGCCCGCTTTGCCTTCGACTGGAACGAGCAATTCCGTCTGGCATTGGACCCAGAGACCGCCAAAGCTTATCATGATGAGACCTTGCCGCAGGATACTTTCAAGAGTGCCCACTTTTGCAGTATGTGTGGGCCGAAATATTGCTCGATGAAGATCACCGAGGATATTCGCGAAATGGCTGCCAAGGGCGAACTGGTTGAGCTTACAGTGTCTGAAAAAACGCAGGCAGAAGAATCTCAACCCAAGGTAACTCCCACCTGAAAATAATCCCACCTAAATAATCTCAGTACTCACCTAAGCACACCTGCCAAAACAGCGAAGATGATGTCGACGCATCTTCGTCCCACCTCCTTCCTTTTGATTCGAGCCAAAGGAACCTGCCATGAAGTGTTTAGCAACGATCGCGACCCTCGGGCTATTGATCACCGGTTGCCAGGGCAAGCACGCGTCTACTCCCGAGTCTTCACCTGCTGTCGAAGTGACACCTACTGCTTTTAATCCTGAAGGGGGCCCAACGGTAACGTTCGAGGTTCCTGACATGATGTGTGAGTATTCATGTGTCGATGCGGTAAAGACGGCCTTGGGTAAGCAACCTGGCGTGAAACAAGTTAAGGTTGACTTCGAGACCAGGCAGGCGACCGTTGTTGTCGACCAGACAACTTTCAACGGAGAGGCGGCAGTGGCAATTTTGGTTGACTATCAGTTCACCAATTCCAAAATGCAAAAAGTTGACTAAGCTGAGCGGCGTTTTCTACTTGTTGAGCGTCTCGCTTTGAGGATGGTAGAACAAGGCGACCGGTAGCATGAGCATACCGATGAACAAGAACATCACGCTTATTGGCAAGTTTTGTTCTTTGATGAGCACCGAAAAGCCCCAGTAGAGAGCGGACGAAAGCAAGACGCCAATCCAGTTGGCTTGGTTCATAACCGCGATCATGCGTCCCTTCTTGTCCTCAGGTGGCCGCGATTGCAGAAAAACTTGAAGCGGCACCGCAAAAAATCCAGTAAAAATTCCTAGCAAGAGCAAAGTCCCTAAGCTTCCCCAGAAGCCGAGCCATTGCCCTGCCTCGCCCAGGCCTGGCAAATGGGTCAACTGCCCTCCCGCATCTTTGAGTAGCTGGATGTTACCGCTGGCTGGGATGGCGAGAAGTGCGAGACAAACCAGCATTCCGATGCTCCCAACGCGAATTAGCCCGAAGCTGACTTTTCCTCCCGAGATGAGTCCCCCGGTGGCACATCCGATCGCAATGCCGACACCAATCATGCCTGCCAAGATGCTTGTAAAGTTGTCGTCAAGAGCGAGCGCACTCTTGCCCAAGATATTAACCGCCGAAGGAACCATGCCTGCCAAGAGCCAGAAAATGCTCGACACGACCAATGCCATTAGCAGCGGTCGATCTTTTTTTAGAAGCGATCGCATGTCGTGCGGAACCGTGAAAGAGGAAGCCTCGCATTTGAGGGCCGGATTCGCCGGTGGCACTCGGCGGACTAACAGCGAAGTGACGGTTCCCACGACGGCAATCGAAATGCATACGATCGAACCGATCCAAAGTTGGTCGCGGAACTCCTTGAGAAGAACTCCCGCTACGACGGTCCCGAAGATGATGGCCAAGAAAGTTGTCATTAAGATGAAGCCGTTTGCGCGAGGCAAATCGCTTTCTCTGAGCATTTCGGGCAAGATGCCGTACTTAGCAGGGCCAAAGAATGCGCTTTGGCCGCCCATTAAGAACAAGACACAATACAAGAAGACAAGACTTTGGTTGTTGGAGTAGAGGGCAAAACCGATTGCCCCTAAACACATAACCGCGATTTCGGCAACCTTGCACGCCACGACGATCCCGCGTTTGCCGTATTTATCGGACAGATAGCCGGCGATGCCGGTGAGCATCAGAAATGGAGCTGCGAATACAAGCATCGGCAACCACTGCTTGTCATCAAACTCTTCGCCACCACTTCCGACGGTTGCCGTGATTGAGAGTAGCAGAATCAGCTGTTTGAACAGGTTGTCGTTGAAAGCGCCGAAGAATTGGGTGACGGTCATGCCCCAAAAACTTCGGTCGGCATAGAGTGAGGGCAGGGCAGGGGAGTCGTTGCGATCTGGCGTTTGCGTGTTGGTCATGAGGGGGCAGACAAAAGGGAAATGCAGAAAGTCGCAAAAATGGATCCGAAGCTTCTTTTTCCGCTATTTGTTGCGAGATGGGAATAGACGTTAGCCTTTCATTTTCTGGAGTGGCGTCTGACGTTTCTTTTCTCGGACCTCCCGGCTCAGCCCTCCTGAATGGGGTTTTGCCCATCCGTAGGGGCCTCCTTGTTGAGACAAAAATGCAGCCCGGACGATAACCATCGCCCGGGCTGCGACCCCCCTGGGTATATCATGCGATCGGGATGTCGCTAGCACGTCTAGAGAACTTGTCAGATCGGGTGCTTCGTGTGAGCTTTTGAATTATCGGCCGCCCGACTTCTCCGCTTTCGTAAAGTTTACCAATTACCCAAGGTTTACCGCCTCTGGTAGCGGCGCTTGTTTTACAGCACGCAGCCGGACGAGTTTGCCACTCAAGTGCTAGCATCTCGCCTGCGATCGTCCGACTACGAACGATTTTTGACAATACCGTTCATAAAGTATACGGCTTGCGCCGATTGTGAGGGTAGACGAATTGGCGGGGGTCGGCGTGCGCTGGCAATTGTCCGTAGGTTCCAATCGCGGTTGTAAAAAAGGAGACTCACTGTGTCTCGAGTTACTTCATTCTCTGAGTGGTTACTTCGCCAAGGCCTCATCTGGGGCAGCCTTGCTTCGCTCGCGTTTTATGCGTTCATTGTTCAAGGGGCTCCCGACGGGTCTTTTGCCCAGCAATACTTTGCTGGGCATACGGTTGCCTATTGTGCGACTGTGCTCTTCTTTGTGGGTGCTGCCGAGCTGCTGATCCGATGGCTAGGGCTTACGCTACAGCTTACCTCTCTCGAAGGCATCCAACTGCCTAACGCTGCTCCCGGCGGCGAAGAAGCGGAAGAGGCTGGCGGATTCTTGGCCAGCTTGGAAAATATTTCAGGAACGTTGCAAGACAGCTACTTAGTTCGGCGGCTTCGCAATGCTCTTCAATACGTTCAAGGCAAAGCTTCGGCCGATACGCTTGAGCCCCACCTTCGATACTTAGAAGATCTCGACCAGTCGCGAATGCATCAAGGTTATGCCCTGGTGCGAATCATCGTCTCGACGATTCCTATTCTTGGCTTTCTAGGTACGGTTATCGGTATTACGCTCGCGATTGGGAAAATGGACCTTTCAGGCTCGTCCATGGATGAGTCGCTCCCAGCCGTAGTTTCTGGGTTGAGTGTCGCTTTCGACACCACGGCCCTAGCTCTTTCGCTATCAACGGTTCTTCTCTTCATCAAGTTTGGTGTCGAGCGAGTGGAGCATCGCCTTCTCTCAGCTGTCGATGCCAACGCATCGCGACAACTGATCGGTCGCTTCCGCCAATACGGCAGCGAAAACGATCCTCACTTGGCTTCGGTCCGTCGTATCTCGGAGAAGTTACTTGAGACGGTCGAGACTAGTGTTGCCAAGCAGGAAGGTTCGCTTCAGCGTGCCTTTGCCGAGAGCAGTCAACAGTGGTCGAACATTCTCGCCAGCACGGCTTCGACTTTAGATGAAGCGCTCTCGAGCTCGGTGATCGAAGGTCTTACGCGACATGCCGAGGCCCTCAACCAAGGGGTCGAACACCATGCCAGCAAGCTAGAAGGCACTCTGATTAAACATGCCGAGCTTCTTAACGAAGGGCTCGTCCAACACACTTCGGCCCTGACCGAGGCCGAGACCAAACTTGCCGAGGAGAATCGTCGCCACTTGGGCGATGTCGAGGCAGCTGTTGGCGAAGCGATGCTTGTTGCCAGCACCCGACAAGAAAAGCTGATCAAACAAAGCGAAGACTTGCTCAAAGAGATGCAGGTAGCGCTCATCGAATCGGCGGGCACCAGCGTAGCTCAGCAGGAGCAACTAATTAAGCAAGGCGAGGTCTTGCTGAAAATTGTCGAGGCTACCGCTCACATCAAGCAGCTCGAAGATTCGCTTAACAGCAACTTGAGTGCGTTGGCAGGGGCTCACAACTTCCAGCAAACCGCTGCCGGACTTTCTGCAGCGGTCCAACTGCTTGGAGCCCAGCTGGGTGCGCCGCTTACCGTTGGTAGCGACATCGAACTTACACAAAATGAGAGTAAGAACCAAGCGGCATGAAACAACACGCGTCCAGCGAAAATTCGAACGCAAGTGTTCTGTTCCCATTTCTTGCCGTCCTACTCTGCACCATGGGAGCCCTACTAGTGCTGCTCGTCGTGCTTGCACAGAGTGCCGGACGGCGGGCGGTTGTCGAACTGGCCGAGCCTGCACCTGAAGCTCCGCCAGTGGTCCAAGTAGACAACACCGAGGCGGACGAATTGGCTCGGCAGTTGGACGCAATCTACCTTTTGCAGAAAAATCTTCGCAAGTACCAGGAGCAAGCCAAGGAAAAAGCCCAAGAAGAGCAAAACCGCCTGAGTCACTTAGAAGATCATACGCGTCGAC
>JAJRUA010000076.1 GCA_024278035.1 Planctomycetota bacterium
CTTCGGTCATCCGGCGCTCGTCGACGTAAGCGTTTACGGCCATCGCCCCGAAGAGGGCGGCGTCGTCGCGACCTTCCAGGAAATTAATGACGGCTTGTTGAATCGTTCCCTTGGGCAGGGGATCGTTCATGACAATCTCTCGAAATGTTAAGCCGGCGTCGACAAGCATCTTCAGTTCTCTTTTGTCCTATATTTACTCCCACCTACTCTGCCCGCAAGCTCTCTTCGCCAAACTGGGTAACCCAATAAAAGGGCTGGCCTAGTTCGTCGACCCGTAGTTCGCCGGCGAGTCGTGCTTGGCTGAGGATTCGGTCGACCGCTTTTTTGAGATAAGTTTTTCCCCGCTTGAGTTTGACTTGAACCTCGTCGGGCTGAATGTTTTTTCTCCGGAGGATCCATTCGTCCATGACCACGGGGACGCCGAGCCGAGGTTTCAGGGCGTTGAGCGCTTGGGTTAACGAGTAGCCGGCGATTTCGAGAGTCAGCGATTCAAACATTTTGGGAGCGAGTCGGCGAGGGCTGGCTTCCGACTGCCATCCGACGGGCCAAGTTTCGATGCGGTGGTCGTAGCGAATCACACGTATCCGCAAGGGCTTGCCGCGGAGTTTTTCTGGCTGGAGAGCGAGGCCTTGCTGCCTGAGGACGAGAGCCAACGAAGTGCCGGCTGCCATGCCTCGCAGCTCCTTGGCTAATGGCAGTTTGGTGAGCATGACTTTTGCAACGGGGTCGATCTCGACGGGCGTGGCAAACTTTTTGGCTAGACGGCTTAGCAGTTCGGTTCGGGTGATGCCTACGGTCGAGAAATCGACAAGCGACTCGAAGTCGGTGTAGATGGTTTGAAACTGTTTGTCGGTGAGATCGAATCGCCCCCGAGGATCGTCCCCTTCGGCCAGGTCGAGGGGAAGTTCTTTGAAGTACTTTCGTAGAGCAGCCAACTGGTGTGATTTGAATCGGCGTTTGGGGAGCACCAATTCATTACGACGGCTGAGGATAGCCAACACCTTGATTCGTTCGCCGGAGGTTGCTAGGACCTGCGGTCGGTCGTCTGCGTGAGCGCTACGAAGCTGGACTCGGCTGAGCCCGATTTTCCCCAGCGTTTTGGCCCATTGTTGTGGGGCAGTCAGGGCAACCCCGGGCTCGATTGCTACTTCGATCGAGATCGAGGGCGCTGCGCAGGCAAAATTCCCTAAAGAAATTGTGAGGAAGCATAAAACGTTGGCTAAGCCGAGGCGAATTGTCATCTCAAAAATCCTACTATTTCCCGCCCATCGCCATGTTGGTTTCCAAGTCCCGCTTTTGAAGTATAGCACTCAGAAGTCGGGGATTGCGTCGGTTGCGAATCTGAGTGAATCTGTAAAAATACGGGTCTCGATTTTACCGAGAGAAATTAGCACAATCGCCTTGAAACAGGAGCCTCGAACAATATGTCGCGTCCCGTCACACTCTGTACCGGTCAATGGGCCGATCTCCCGCTCGAAGATTTGGCCCGTTTGGCCCGAGAGTTGGGCTTCGATGGCCTGGAGTTGGCCTGCTGGGGAGATCATTTTGAAGTCGACAAGGCGATGGCCGACGACAGCTATCTGAAGGCAAAGCGAGACTTGCTCGAAAGCCACGACATGCAGTGCCATGCGATCAGCGCCCATCTGGTTGGCCAAGCCGTTTGCGACATCATCGACGATCGTCACCAATCGATTCTTCCCCCACATGTCTGGGGCGACGGCCTGAGCTCTGGGGACGGAGGTGCAGGTGTCAACAAGCGAGCTGTTGAGGAAATCAAGAATACCGCCCGGGCGGCACAAAAGTTTGGCGTCGACGTAGTCAACGGATTTACAGGTTCGAGCATCTGGCATTTACTCTACTCGTTTCCCCCGGTGCCAGAATCGACTCTCGAAAAGGGTTTTGCCGATTTCGCAGACACCTGGAACCCCATTCTTGATGTCTTTGCCGAATGTGGCGTCCGGTTTGCGCTCGAAGTGCATCCTACCGAGATTGCTTTCGACATCCACACCGCCAAGCGGGCGCTCGACGCCATTGGGCATCGCGAAGAGTTTGGTTTTAATTTTGACCCAAGCCATCTCATTTGGCAGGGCATCGACCCGGTGGAGTTCATTCGTGCGTTCCCCGATCGCATCTACCATGTCCATATGAAGGACGCGATCGTGACGCTTAACGGTACGTCGGGCATCTTGGCGAGCCATTTGAATTTTGGCGACGCTCGTCGGGGTTGGGATTTCCGTTCGGTCGGTCGCGGCAGCGTAAATTTTGAAGAGATCGTTCGTGCCCTGAACATCGTTGGCTACAACGGTCCGCTGAGTGTCGAGTGGGAAGATGCACGCATGGATCGTGAGCATGGCGCCCGAGAGGCTTGTGAGTTTGTCAAAAAGCTTGACTTCAAGCCCGCCAACGTCGCCTTTGACGCCGCGTTTTCCAAGGACTAGACTTCCGGCAAAGCCTGTTGAGGCCCGTGCTATAATAGTCGGTAGAGGGCGTTGTCTTTTTTTCCGCTGACGGTTTCAGGTGAGTTGGTTGTTGCGACAGTCTCTGTTGATTTTGTTCTGTGCTTTCACTTGGCCCTGGGCCTTGAGGGCGGAAGGTCCGTCGGACTTGCCAACGGGCGAGCTGTTGTTTGTGGCGAGCGATGTTTACTCGGCGGCCGAAAAATCGAGCGAGACAAACCTTTCGCCCGAGCGACAACAGCGTGCCGAAGAATGTTTTCGCCAGGCTCGGGCCGCTTGCGAGCAGGGCCATGTCGGGGCTGCGCTGCGATGGGCGACCCAGACGGTTGCTTTCGATCCGAATCATGAAGCGGCGCGGCGCGTCTTGGGAACTCGCCGAGTGGGAGACACTTGGGCAGGAGCTTACGCGGCGAAGCGATTAGCAAGTGGCGAAATTTGGAATATGCGGTTTGGCTGGATTCGTGCCGAGGACGTCTCTCGCTACGAAGCGGGCGAGCGACGACATGGCGGGCGTTGGATCTCAGCTGAGAAAGATGCTCAGATCCATCGGACCATCAAAAAAGGATGGCAAATTCGTACCGACCATTTTCGGGTTGTGACGAACCACGATCGCGAAGATGCGAGCGGTTTGGCAGTTCGCTTAGAGCGGCTCTATCAACTTTGGCGGCAGCTGTTTGGCGGCTTCTATATCGAGGGACCTGAGTTGCTCAAACGGTTTGATGGCAAGCAGGTGAGCGGCTATCGGAGCAAACCGTTCCGAGTAGTTTATTATGGATCGCGAAACGAGTACAACGCGACCCTTCGACGCCAGCAGCCACGGATTGGAATGACGCTAGGGATTTATTTCGATACGAGTAACACGTCGCATTTTTTTGCGGGGCCCGAGCAAGATCCTGGCACGATTTACCATGAGGCCGTTCACCAGCTGTTCTACGAATCGGCCCGGTCGTCACACGAAGTGGGGGCAAAGGCCAATGCTTGGATTCTGGAGGGGGTGGCTTGTTACTTTGAGTCGTTGCAGGAGCATGAAGACGCTTCGATGGGGCAGTTCTATTCGTTGGGAACGGTTGGGGCTGGGCGGTTGCCGGCGGCTCGGTTTCGGCTGCTGAAGAGCGACTATTACGTGCCGCTAGCAGAGCTTTCGGCCTTAGGGATGAAGGGTTTGCAGAATCGCAAGGACCTCCCTCGGTTGTATAGCCAGTCTGCCGGATTGGCGACCTTCCTCCTCCATGGCCAGCAGGGCAAGTATCGCCCGGCGCTAGTCAAGCTGCTGCGGCTCATCTATACTGGCCGCGACAAGCCAACCAGCTTGCAGCAGCTCGCTGGCTGCGATTTCGCGGTTCTCGACCGACAGTACAGAGATTTTCTCGAAAATC
>JAJRUA010000077.1 GCA_024278035.1 Planctomycetota bacterium
AACCGGCAACAGCCAGTGGATTAGCGGTCCAGCATCCCGAGCAATCGTGCACCGCCTACGTGGCGAAGTCGATGCAATCATTATCGGCCGCGGAACTGCCGAAGCCGATGACCCCCTCCTAACCGCCCGACCGCCCGGCCCTCGCACCGCCACCCGAGTCGTCCTCGACTCCGCCGCCTCGTTGTCTCTTGAAAGCCGCTTAGTAAAAACCGCAGCCGAGACCCCACTGCTACTCGCCGTCTCACCCGACGCGACTGCCACCCGAACCGACCGCCTCGCGAAAGCAGGCGTAGAGATTCTGCAAGTCGAAGGAGCCACCCGCGCCGCTCGCTTCGAGTCGCTACTCGCCGAGATGGGCCAACGCCACTGGACCCAAGTGCTCGTCGAAGGAGGCTCACAACTACTCGGCTCCCTACTAGACTCCAACACAATCGACGAGGTCCATGCCTTCATCGCCCCCAAACTAATCGGCGGAAAAAACGCGATCACGGCAATCGCCGGCCAAGGAATCGCCGAAATGGCCAATTCAATCAACCTCACCCAAGTAAAAATACAACTGCTCGAAACCGACATCCACATCCAAGCCCGGGTAGCACGCTAAGGCTTTGTCATTATCAAAAATCCGGGTGGGAGATGCGATTCTTCTGGAAATTCAGTGGCCAATCCGAGCAAGGAATTGCAAAACATGCCTTCGCCCTGAAAGGGCATAATACGATAGCCCAGGGCGCTAGCCCTGGGAAACGTGAAAGGAAAGCAACTAAGCCCTCGAAGGGCGACCTACAAACGGCCTCGCTATGCCGCCCTTCCAGGGCTCCGTTGGCAACAAGCAAGGTACCCAGGACTCACGTCCTGGGCTGCCCTATTTTGCCCCTTCAGGGCATTTGATTGCTTAGGCACGACTCGACTTGGCCACTAAATTTCCTGAAGAACCGGAGATATCAGAACTACTTGCCCGTAACGACTTCTGGCACATCACTCCCCAAAAACCGTCACCACCAACCGCCGCCCGCCGGCATGGTTGCGATGCTCGCAAAGGTAAATCCCCTGCCAAGTTCCGAGGCAAGGCCGACCGCCGTCGATCGGAATCGAAAGCGAACATCCCAGCAGCGACGACTTCACATGAGCCGGCATATCGTCAGGCCCTTCGCAGGTGTGCCGATGAGGAAAAGACTCCGGGGCGATGTCCGAAAATGAGCTTTCCAAATCCAGCGGGACATCCGGGTCGGCATTCTCGTTGATCGAGAGCGAGGCCGAGGTATGCTGGATGAAAACATGCATCAAACCGGTGCGGATTTCCCCAATTTCCGGCATCGCAGCTAAAATTTCCGCCGTTATCAGATGAAACCCTCGCGGCAGGGCAGGAAGGTCGACCTTACGTTGAATCCAAGGCATGGCAATTGAGAACGAATAGAGGTGGGCTAAGGATTTCCAGCCCGAGATCATACCACCGACTCGACGCCCACGAATCAAAAAAACGGCCCTTCCACCGGACCAAAAATGGGGGCCAAGCTGTCGAGGCCAACCTAAACGGTAGAGTTTTCCGCTACACCCGATCGAACATGCCTTTTATGTCAAGGGCAGCAAAGAAAAAACTTGACTTGCTTGCTCAGGTGGTAATAATCTCTTTCTACAGAACAACTTTAACAATCAGGTGCCACTGAGGCTTTTGCGAGGGATCAACCATTTCCCGGCGAGCCAAAACGGCCCCTCGATTGCGGCTTACCACTCCCCACCCCCAAGTTGTTGACCGTTTCCAGCCTTAGTTTTTGGTATCGAATAGCCCTTATTCGCCTCGATTCCCTTTATTACGGCCCTCACGACGATCAACCAAGAAGACCAGCGGAGAATACAAAAATGTCAGATCCTAAGCTTAAAAACGTCTTTGAAGCCATCTTGAAGTACGGACACGACGAAGATTTTGCCCCTCAAGAAGGCCACCATTTCGGCGAAACCCAGGCTCCTGCCGGCTCTCGCGAGAAGCTCGAAGTGATGGCCGAACGCGTAAAGATGGGCCAGCCCCTGTGGCACGAAGACGACCGAGCCGACTACACCGGCCTCACCGGTGCTGTTCGTCCTCGAGATTAACAACAAAAGCTTCAAAAAATGGCTTCAACCGTAAAATTGCCCTCTCGGATAAGGCCGCCGGCCCAAGTGCTCGGCGGCCTTCTTTCTTTGCGCTAGTCACTCGGGGGCTCAAGCTCCAGGCCCTGGCAAAAACCATCGGCGAGCTCCGCAAGGACGTCTCCTCAAGAGGACTAAGCGCTACGTGCAAGGCTTGTGCAAGCCTCAGAATCAGCGGTTGGGGCAAAGGTCTCGAGCTCGTCTCGCAGGACAAGCATCTCCTTCGGGGCTTGGATGCCTAGGCGAACCTTATCGCCTCCCAAGCGAACGACCGTAATAACAATGGAATCTCCCAGACGAATTCGCTGAGATTCTTTTCTCGACAGTACCAGCATCAGACACCTCCTTGTGTGACTCAGGATGGGGGGGTTGTGTACGAATGTATAGTATTTCCTTTTTCCTTGTCGGTGGCAACCCCTGCCCAATTGCAAAACAAAAATTTAGTTTTGCGGGCCGCCGACTCTTCCTTAGGCTGCGGTACTTCCACATGCCAATGCTTGCGCTTCCAATTTTGGCGCTTCGATCAATCGGGTCTTCCCAACGCGCTTGCCGCGCGAATCGTAGAACAGAATGGTATCAGCGTCGGTTTCCCAGATGGCGGTCAGCCGTACAGCACGGGGTCCTTGCAAGCAAAAATAGACTCCGCAGGGTTGTCCGCTTCGGGTTAATAATCTCAAGGTTAGATGCGAGCTGTCAGGTCTTAGAAGCTCAAAGTGACTCAGGGTTTCAGTGATGTAACGGCGAAGATCTTCGAGGTTATGAATGCGTTTTTGGCGTTCCACCATTGAGATCATGCACCTCCGTGGTAGATGGGTGAGTTTGTGGAATAAAACAGCTTCGTATTATCGAGACTCTCGGGTGAATGGATAAGATAGGTTACCTGGTGATAAAATAAGTTATCGGCAAAGTATGCCGACAGCTCCAGTTCCCCCAACAAGAAAGTGCAAGCAGCCATTAGCGTGGCGGCAGAGCACCACAGCGGCAGAGCAATCGACCCGACAAAGAAAGCGTCCGAGCAAAAGCCCAAGGATTACAATCCCCCGGGTTTTCAGCGCGAGCTTGAATCAGCGTTTATCACCAAATCCGCAACGACCCCAATGCTACGGCTCAGGCCCAACGCTAAGGCTCAGGAAAGACGCCCGTACCAAAGCCCTCACTCTGCTCGACAGCAGACCGTGGAGCCACAGGCGGCTGCGCAGATGCCTTGGGTGCCGGCACAGGCCCTCGATCCTCAGCGACTTCTCCCGCCGCGTCACCCGGTCTAGCCGCATGTTTACCCCGTGGCTGGTGGGGCTGATCCACACGCGTCTCCGTAGCTCGCTTTGCAGACCGCGATTCGTCGATATCGAGATCAAAGTCTTCGTAACGCGAGGTGTAGTCCGGATCCTTTGCTCTCTGAGTCTCCTCGTGGAATTCTCGAATCACCGACTCCTGAATTTTTTCTCGGCACGAAGAATTGATCGGGTGCGCAATATCAGCATAAAGCTTCGCTCGCCCGTCGTGGTCGGTAGCCATCCGGCTCGAATCGAGCGCACTACCACACTGGTTGCAATGCTGAGCACGTAGGTGATTTTTCGTCCGGCATTGCGGACAGTGCGACGTCAGCTTCCGGCTAGGCATCGCAACAAAGGGGCCACTAGAACCTTCAATAACTTTCAGGTCACGAACCACAAAACAGTTATCAAAGGTAATCGAACAGAACGCTTTGAGCCGCTCTCCTGGTTCGTCCATGAGCTTGATTCGTACTTCGGTGATCTCCACGGTTCATCTCCTTGCGAAGTAACGCACACGTGCTTTAGCAAAATCCCGGTCGTGTAAAACGTATGAATCTGTCAAAAAACTCGGCTAACAATTCGAAGTTGCAAACACACTTCCCATTCCCATCCCAGCAATCAATCGAGCAATCCGACGCGCTTCGCGTGCCGATCGCATCACCCCAACATAGGCCGTCCCGCTGCCTGTCATAAAATGCCCCCAGCACCCGAAACGAGCAAATTCATGCCGTATTCGAGTGATCCAGTCCGTTAGCCCCTCGGCCGCCGCCTCCAAACAATTCATCATCCAAGGGCCCGCCTCTGACACTGCCCCTCGGCGGAGTGCTTCGACCAGATGCGTAAGTCGTCTCGACGAATCTGCACGAAGATCGGTACGCCGCGATCCCCCCTGATTCAACTGCTCAAATACCTTCGGCGTCGAAAGGCCAAATGGCGGTTTTACGATCACGAAATGCAATCGAGGCAGCCCAGAAATCGACTCGATCTGTTCGCCTCGACCACGGCAAACAGCGGGGCCAGAACCTAAGAAAAACGGAACATCGCTGCCCAGGTCTTCCGCAATCCGCAACAACCGCTTGCGAGTGTAGTTCACCTTCCAAGCCACATTGGCCAGCAGCAGCGCTGCCGCAGCATCGCTACTCCCTCCCCCAAGCCCTGCTTGAATCGGAATCCGCTTCACGAGCTCAAAACATCCCTTCGGCTCCACGCCCGCGGCTTGAGCCAACTGATCAGCCGCTCGAAGCACAAGGTTTTTACTTGCAGAACCAAGCAGATCACAATCATCATTGCTCTTCGAGATTCCGCTTGCAGCAATAAAA
>JAJRUA010000003.1 GCA_024278035.1 Planctomycetota bacterium
AATCACGTCGCCTGTGCAACGGGTGTTTTCACCAAGAGCAACAAAGACAGGCCAGTCTTTCTCAATGAGCCCCACATAACGGTCGCCCGGCACATCGGCTGCGGTAACCACACGATGGACGCCCGGCAACGCCAGAGCAGCCGACGCGTCGATCGAAACGACCGTCGCCCGTGGATGATCCGAAAGCCGGAGGGCTCCGAAGAGCATTCCCGGAACCACCATGTCATCGACAAAATCTCGATCGCCGAGGACCGCTTCGTATCCCTTGTACCTTTTCAGATTGGTCCCGACCCTGCCGGAGCCCTCGTCAAAACTCTGCTTCTCGCCACGGCGAACCTTGGCGTACTGATCGATGCTGTCAACAATTTGTGCGTAACCGGTGCAGCGGCAAAGGTGGGGCTTGAGGCTGGTGACGATTTCCTCGCGCGTTGGCTCCGGTTTCTTTTCGCAAAGACCAACGGCCCGCATGGCGATGCCCGGGATGCAAAACCCACACTGGACTCCGCCGCATTGCACAAAAGCATCGGCTATCTGATGGCGATGCGCTTCGTCCAACCCTTCGAGGGTCGTTAGCGATTTGCCTTCGACTTTCGATGGCTTAAGAGCACAGGAGAGAACCGGCTTGCCCTCCAGAAGCACGGTGCAGCAACCGCACTGTGCCTGTGGCTGACAGCCGTTTTTTGGAGAGGTGATGCGGAGCTTGTCTCGCAAAACATCCAGCAAGGTGAGCTTTTCCTTTCCGTCCAATTGCACCTGAACTTCGGTGCCGTTGAGTTGGAAAGTTACCGTAGAAGATTCAGCAGAAGCAGGCATGTGGTCGGCCCTAATTAACGATGAGGCAATAGACTAGCCCAGCCAGAAAACGCAGTAATTTTTATAGCTGCGTGATGAACGGGTCTCTCGGCCAGTATTTCACTCGCCGGGGCCCGGGCTTCCTTCCGGTCGCCCTAAGTTCATGGTGTCGCAACGACAAAACAAAACTGTGATTCGCCAGACTCGGGTGGCCAACTCATGTCGGATGTCACTCATCCGGCTCTCCTTCCACCGAGCGGCCATCCTCCCACACCTCCCGGGGCAATGCAAGCGAGATCAACTTATTCCCTTCCGCAATTTCTTGTGTTACACTGACGCGATGAAACAAAAAAACGCTTATCATGTTGCGGCCAAGTCTTACGAAAAGAAGATGGTTCGCTTTCTACGAGAGATGATCGCGATTCCCTCGGAGTCGGCCGAAGAAGGCGAGGTCATTCAGCGCATTCAGAAAGAGATGGAAAGCACCGGTGCTTTCGATCGCATCTGGACCGACAAGATGGGCAACCTGTTTGGCCAAGTCGGCAAGCCAGGACGTGGTAAAAAGCTGATTGCCATTGATGCTCACATCGATACGGTGGGGGTCGGTGACCGCTCCGAATGGAAGCACGATCCTTACAAGGGAAAGGTCGCAGACGGCAAAGTTTGGGGCCGAGGTGCTGGCGACCAAGAAGGCGCTGTGCCAGCAATGGTTTATGCCGCAAAAATCATGCGCGACCTCAAGGTCGATCTCTCGGAATACTACTTGCTGGTCGTCTTCACCGTCATGGAAGAGGATTGCGACGGGCTCTGCTGGCAGTACATCATCCAAGAAGATGGCATCAAGCCCGACGCGGTTGTCGTCACCGACTCGACCAATTGCACGATCTTGCGTGGACATCGTGGCCGGATGGAAATTGGGGTTACTTGCAAAGGCAAGTCGTGCCACGGATCGATGCCCCACAAAGGGGTCAACGCTATCTACAAGGTCGCGAAAGTAGTCAATGAAATTGAGAAGCTGAACGAGCGGCTAAAGTCCGACGACTTCCTTGGCAAAGGAACCATCACGGTTAGCTACGTTGATTGCAAAACCCCCAGCCTTTGTGCCGTGCCGGGCGAAGCCTTCATTCATCTGGATCGTCGGCTCACCGTTGGTGACACGAAAAAATCAGCCGTTGCCGAAGTAAAGGATGCTGTTAAACGGGCTGGAGTGAAAGCAAAGGTTGAGGTGATGCAGTACGCTCGCCCCAGCTACACAGGGCTCGAATACCCGACGGAAAAGTTTTTCCCGACGTGGTGTGAAGCAGAAGACGACCTACAAGTTCAGGCAGCGATCAAGACCTACCGCGATGTTTTGGGCAAAGCACCGACCGTCCATCGCTGGACTTTTAGCACGAACGCTGTTTCGATTGCCGGAATGTTTGGCATCCCTTGCGTCGGCTTCGGCCCGGCAGCCGAGAACGTGGCCCACACGGTGAACGACTCGGTGCCTATTCAGCACTTGGTTGATTGTGCCGCCTTCTACGCCTCCTTCGGCGGGGCGTATTGTGACCTAGCCGCCGACCGACCGAACAAAACCCCCATGACTTTCAAGCGAAAGAAAGGCTGAAAAGCCGCTGAAAAGCCAGAGTGCATAGGGGGCAGAAGGGGTAGAGTAAGAAGGAAATAAGGAGGGCTATTGGCTCTTCCATTTTTCAAAAACACTAATTCCCACGAATCGACGCTAATCGGATTAGTGAAGATCAGCGTCGATTCGTGTTCTAGCTTTTCCTCCAGCCCTTCGTGGTTCAACGGTTACCGAAATAAAGAAAAATAAGTACCCCAAGTTAAGGAAAAAAGTATGACACCGCTTACAGGCCGCGATTACATCGAGACCCAAGATTTTACGAACGAAGAGATCGAAATTCTCCTTAACAAGGCAGCCGAGCTAAAGAAGGCTTACCATTCGGGCAAGTCGACTTTAGAGCTGCTCAATCAAACGGCCTTCCTGCTGTTCTTCGATAAATCGACTCGTACTCGCAATGCGTTTGAAGCAGGGATGACCCAGCTTGGCGGGCATGCTCACTTTCTCGACTCCGACGCGACACAGATCAGTCACGGCGAAACGCCCTTTGATACCGGTAAAATCTTGGGCTCGATGGGCCACGGGATTTGTGTACGGCACGACCTCGTCCTGGGGGAAGGTAATCGCTACATGCGTGAGATGGCCGAAGCGACGGATGTGCCCATCATCAACATGCAGTGCGACGTGGATCACCCGACGCAAACACTTGCGGACTTGCAAACGATCCGAGAGCGCTTTGGTGAGGATTTGTCGGGACTCAAGATCGCGGTTAGCTGGGCCTACGCTCCCTCCTACGCCAAGCCGCTGAGCGTTCCTCAGGGCCTGATTACGCTGATGACCCGTTACGGCATGAACGTAACGCTCGCCCATCCGCCGGAGTACTCGTTGATTGATCGGACGGTGGAATCTGCCCGGGCGAACGCGAAGAAGTCGGGCGGTTCGTTCGAGATTGTCGATGACATGGACGCCGCCTTTGCCGACGCCGACATTGTTTACCCCAAAAGCTGGGGGGCTTACGATCTCATGCTAGCCCGACAAGAGGCGACCAACCAAGCAGAAGTGGACGAGAACCAGCAAGCTTGCCTCGCGATCAATGATAAGTACAAGAGCTGGATCTGCGACGATCGGCGGATGAAGCTGGCCAAGGACTCGGCGGTTTACATGCACTGCCTGCCGGCGGACCGTGGCTCGGAAGTGACCGACAGCGTGATCGATGGCCCCCAGTCGATCGTCTTTCCCGAGGCAGAGAACCGTCTCCACACGGCCAAGGCAATCATGGCCTGCACCATGCGCGAGCGGCCCTTTGCCTAGGCGCAAAAGAAAGAAGAAACAACCACGGATTTCGTGGATAGAAACGGATAGATGGCTATCGGTGGAATCCATGTTCTCTGTGGTTCGTTCTTTTCCGTCGCGCTTTGCATTTCTTCTTTCGACAATAAAAAACATGCCCCCGAGATCGAATCAAAAAATCGTTGTTGCTTTGGGAGGGAACGCGATCAGCGCTCCCGGTGAAGAGGGGACCATCTACGAACAATTTGCCAACAGCCAACAGACGGCCCGTTTACTCTGCGATGCGATTCAGGCCGGCTATTCGCTGGTCATCACGCACGGCAACGGCCCGCAGGTCGGTAGTGTTTTGCGCCGGTCGGAAATCGCTTCAAGCGAGTTGTATCCGATCCCGCTCGAAGTTTGCGTTGCCGATACCCAGGCAGGCATGGGATACATGATCGCCCAAAGTCTTACGAATGAGTTCCAAAGCCGCGGTGAGTCGATCGAAGTGACGACCCTCGTCACCACGGTAGAAGTCGATCGACAAGACCCTGCCTTTGATTCGCCTGCCAAGCCGATTGGCCCAAGATTCAATCGTTCGGTGGCGAGTTCCCATGAGCAAAAAAACGGCTGGCAGGTCGTAGAGATTGAAAAAGATGTCTACCGCCGGGTCGTTCCGAGCCCCAAGCCGAAGAGCATCTTACCTTTGCCGACGATACGCCGTTTGGTGGAAGCCGATGAGCTCGTGATTTGCTGTGGTGGGGGTGGCATCCCCGTCACTCGAAATGAAGTAGGCCAGCTTGAAGGCGCAGCGGCCGTGATTGATAAAGACCTCACGACGGCGATGCTAGCCAGCCAATTAGGCCTCTCCGCGATGGTCATTTTAACGGGCGTCGATCAGGTTTATCTCCACTTCAACCAGCCGAACCAACAGGCTTTGGATGAAATCACGGTTGCGGAGGCCCAACGGTATTTGGACGAGGGCCACTTCGCCGCGGGTTCCATGGCCCCCAAGATCGAAGCCGCGATTACCTTCCTGAAGGACACGTCCGATCCCCAAGCCTATGTCCTTATAGCCGAGCTTTCGCAGCTAACAGCCGCGTTGGCTGGGGAGACGGGCACACGGATTGTGCCTTGTTGATCTCCGCGCTAGTGACTTTACTCTCAGCGGTCCCCATCGGTCGGCTCAACCGGGGCCTGTGCGCTTGGCTCTAAGCAATCAGCAGGAAGATCAGCGGCACGACTAATCCGGCGCTGACAAGGACGGCGCCTCGCCCCGCGATGCCTCTTTTGCCTTTCAGAACGAACAGGCCGGTCACCACGATAACGATCAGTCCAACCGCAAAGAAGTCGGAGAAAACAAGCCAAGCCCTTTTGGGGGAAAGGTGTAAAAAGTTGACCTGATAGAACAGAGGGCGACGCCGGATGGTTTCGTACTCCCCTTTGCCGTTCATCAGGTTCAAGAAGATGGACCCTTCCTTGAGGTAGATTTTTACTTTCTTATCGGTTGGGAAATCGTGACTTAGATAAGCCCTTTCTTCGCCAAGCGGCTTGAGCACTTCCCTCACCCATGCTTTATCGACTTCCTTACGATCGATTGGGGCTTCGACCTCCACCTCTTCACGCTGGATAATAAAACTCGGGTTCCAATCGTTGACATGATTCACCGCCAGCCCTGAAATGGCATAGATGATCGTCGTGCCGGCAAAGAAATAGCCGATATCCCGATGCAGGATGTTGTTGATTTTACGAAGGCGGGCGCTGAGACGCATGGGGCACGTAAGAAAGAGAAATCTTGACAGGATTAACAGGATCGACAAGAAAATTATTCGTCCGCAGCCAATTCGCGGGAAACTCGGATCACCCAGTTGTTGATATTCTCGTCCGGAAGGATGGCATCTTGGCGGTAGCGAATCGATCCTTCTTCCTGCATGTTTTTGACAGCACCCCCTATGATTCTTCCTTGAAAGTTCTCATCGACCGCTACGAGAATGGGAATGACAAGGGCGTTTTCTTTGTTCTCAAATACTTCTTTGATCGCCTTCTCAGTTGGTTCCAATCGGTACCGGGCGATGTGCCCGCACCAAGCATAATTGCAAAAATCGATGCCGGTCTCTTCCTTGACTTTTTCTGCCACGCCCTCCAGAAGCTCTTCCCACTCCTCGTTGTAGGGTTCGCTACCGTAGCCAACGAGAACAACGCCTTCGCAGGCGGTCTCTTGGCTAAGGTCTTGGACGCGGCGAATCACGTTCTTCGACAACACGTCCGGAAAATCAAGCAAAGGAGCAATCGTTAGATGGGCCTTCGGCTTGTAGATGGTGGTTCCCTCCAAGCGGAGGGTCTCGATCGTCATTTTGTCTTTTTTCTGACCAGCAATAACAGGAATGTCATCGAACGAGTGGGAACTGACGGTCAGAAGTAGCGGGACAATGACAATTTCGGTGAACCCCGCTTCATCAAATTCTTTCAGTCGTGTGGCAATCGAAGGTTCGGTGTACTCCATAAAGGCGGTTTGAATGTCTCCGATCCGGCTGTCGGCCAAAACTTCATCACGTACCGTCTTCTCGATGTCGAACAGCATCTCACGCCATTGCTTGGAGTGCGATCCGTGGCTGACAAGCAGAATGGCCGTCTTTCCCTTTTGGTTTACCTTGGCCTTGGCTGCCGATTGAGCAAACGCCGGCGGAGGCCCGTTTGCGACAAGCAGCATTCCAAAGGCAAGAAAAGTGGCTATGGATCGTTCCAAGGAGAATCGCTTATTCATAGTAAATTGAGGTAGATTACCTTAAGTTTCAGGAAAGTTGTGTGCGTCAGTTTTTTTCTCCGCGTCTCTGCGTGAATACGGTACTTTGCGCCTTTGCGTGAGTCCTATTCGTCAATTGAGTTCGTGGCTGTATTCTTCTCCTTGACGAGTGACCAAGGCCTCACGAATCATCGGGTCGGAGTCGTCTGTGATTTGCCTTACCGACCCATCAAGAAAGACAAAGTAGACGCCGCTCGGATGGTCGCTGCGATAAGTACGGCTGCTGAAAGGGTTCAGGTAGTCTTGGCTGTTGTTGAAAAACTGAGGAGCTTGGGAACTCATATGGCCGGTACCCAGTATCCAGTACCCTTGTGCCCAAGCGAAACTTCCCCCGCCGACTTGTTCTTCCTCAAAAGCGTAGTTGATCTCCCCGGCAAAAATCGTCTTGGAAGTTCCGTCTACAATTTGCCTTAATCCGAGTTGATAGGGCTTTCCAACCGAAACGGGCACAAAGGCGCCATTGTATTGACCGGTGGGGAAATACGAGGTGCGTGTCGAAATCAAATAGCTACCCGGTCCGTAGGAATCTCCCCCCCCAGCAGAGCCCCGCGAAGGCAACTCCATGGACGGACAGAGATAGACTTCGATTCGACTGGTTGTCACGGGACGATTGACCGGAGCGCCAATGCTTTGGTTGAAATCGTAGGTGACGTAAAGGTTTCCCTCTTCCAGGTAGGGAAGTAAGAGGACGAACGTGCTTCCGAGATTGGAGGTAAGGCTGTCCCCCACCTTGGGCGGAGGGAGATGGCCGTTCGCATCATGATAGTGGAGTGTCGCGAGTCCAATCTGACGGAGTTTATTCCGGCAACTACAGCGCCGAGCCGCTTCGCGAGCTGCCTGTACGGCAGGCAAAAGCAACGCCACCAAGATGCCAATGATGGCGATCACCACGAGCAATTCGACCAAGCTAAAAGCGTGTTGCCTTTTCCCTACGGCTAGATAGTTGCCGATCCTCATACCTTCCTCCTTCCGCGTAAAGAGGCTAGCGTGGCGGATAAAAGAAGGAGGCTTGTCACGGTCGCCGGTTCGGGGATGGCCATTGCCTGTGTCTCTAAACGATCACGCCAAACGGTGTAGTCAGCGGCATCGACGGTGCCATTGCTGTTGCCATCTGCGCCGTCTCCTGCTGTCGCTATCGTCGATCCGAAAGTCGTTTGCCAAAGTGTATAATCGGCTAGATCAATGTTGCCATCACGGTTGAAATCTCCCGCGTCGAATTCAGGAAGAATCGAGTACTGGATGGCAAGCGTCGCCGCTTCGGCACCGGGGAAAATCCCGACCGCCTCTTTGGCATACCATTGCGGATAAGCATTGGTCCCCCCGCCGCTGTCCGGCTGCTCGGCTGGATGCACCGATGAAAGGAAAAAACCGAGCGATCCATCGGACAACGAAGTCTGCAAATAGCCGAGCACGCCGGGGAGTGACATATCTATACTGAACGAAAAAGTCGTGTCCTCCGGAACGGTTTGGCCATTGCTGAGTCCTGTCGTTCCAATGGCCCACGGCGTGGCGGTGAAGGGAGCGGTTTGGCCATTCGTTTCCGTCGCACTTCCGCCACCCGTGAGGTTGTTAAAAACATCGGCGTAGCCACCGGAACCGTCGCCGATAACCGGATAAACAACCGAACCGCCATCGCTGGCTGAGAAGGCGTTCGTTCCTTCCGAGAAGAGAGTGGTTCCTGCGTTTCCTCCTAAATCAAACCCTTCGTAACCATCACGAAACCCCACCCCAAAGAGTTCCATCGGCTGCTGAGCCGTAACCCCGGCCCCCAGGGCTTCGGTCAAAAAACTCGCAGGCGTGACCGCTTGATTGGTGTAGATCAAATTACTGCCCGAGCCGTTGCTAGAACGAGCGGTCAAAACAACGGAGCTGATCGCGTAACGGCTCGGCTCAAGCCCTGTCGTAATCGTTCCGGAAGTCTCGAAGGCAACCAGCATCGAGCCAAGCCTTGCTGGCGATTGCAGTGTGTTGGGAACGAACTGTTGTGACGAAATGTCTACCGAAGCGCCATTGAACGAAGGGGCAAAAGCCCGGGTTCCTCCACCGAAACCATTCGTATAGACCCAAGTATCAAGGGACGGCTCCAACCACTGCGCCACCAACTCCCCGCGACCAACGGCCGCGGGAAGCAGCAGACAGCAATTGACAACCGAAAACAGGCAAGCGAGCCTTATCGATCGTCGATGGATCATTGCTCACCTCGCTTTAGGCGAAACAATCGGCGCGGCATAGCGATCAAACTAAGCCCGAGAAGAGAAAGCAGGGCGGCCGAGGGCTCGGGGGTCACGATGGCCGTATCCACAGCAAAGCTGGTGGGCGACCAAACGGTATCGACGATGAACTCGCCAAACGACATGAAGCTGAAGGGTCCCGAGGTCATCGAAAACGTTTTTGTCGTTGCCGCACCAGGAAGTTCGTATCTCACGAAGAGCTGTGCCCCGCCGGCGGCGTTATCGCCTTGAACCACTTGCGAAGGAAACACCCCGTCGATGGGGCCGAAGGCAATTTCTTCTCCCAAAGCTCCGAAAAGGGTCTTGGCTTGAACAATCACGGTCGTGAAACCCGATCCGCCGGTGCCATTCGTAGCGAATGAAACATCCTCCGCTATGGAGCCACTCCCGCTGTAATAATTGAGGGAGCCCGATTGGTGGTTCTCGCCGTTTGTCGTGACAAAGCTGCCGCCATCGGTGCCCAAATCAGGGGTCGTGTCGTTCAGAACGGTGTCACCCGGCTCGCCGAACACGTCCCAGCCGAGGTAAGTCGTATTGGCATCACCACGAAACGATGGTGTGAACAGGCCCGTGGCCGTGTTGATGTCAAAAGGCAATGCCTTGGCAGAGGAGAGTCCTACTGCCAAGAGAACAAGGCTAGTCAAAGTTGAAGTTATCCAGTGTCGCATGAGTTCTTTATCCCTTCGCCTTAGTGGCGAATTTTTGGTGTGAAAGACCGTTCCAGTGGACGGTCGTGAATGAAAAACCCTCAACCGTTGCTGAGAGCTTTGTTCGCCCAAGATGCGGGCGAGAAACCGAGCTAAACCTCCTTTTGGATCATCAGAGCAGGGAAAACGTGACTTGCCGTACCACTCGAAAGGGGCTTAGCAACCAACGTCCCGTTAGCTGGCGATGACCGAAGAAGGCCTAGCTGGCGAAGGGGTGGACTTGATATTAAGTCTCATTAGCGTTAATGTATCGACAGGCGATGGCCTGTCAACCACAATTTTAGCCTCTTGTGGAAAGTTTTCTTCCATCGCCTCTGATACCCCTGTTTTTATAGGGAAGAGCCCCTCTTTTTTGGTAGAACTCCGAATGACCACTCCCGAACCTTTCCACCCGAAAGGCAAAGACCAAGAGCCCTCGCCGGACGAATCGGCACTGCCAGAAGAGCTAGTCCCGCTTCGTGCGATCCCCTCCGAGCAACTCTTTCATGGGGCCAAAGTGGTACTCATCACCCACGCCGGCGAACCGTACCGCCTGCTCCAGACCAAGAACGGCAAATTGATTCTTCAGAAGTAGCCTCGCTATTCCTTGCATGACGTTGGTTCGCCTGCTTGACGTTGGGTCCGTGGCGTAAAAGACTATTCTCCATGGTATTACTCAAAGACCTTCAGATCGGCCCGCTTGAGATTGGCTTCCCGGTGGTGCAGGCGGCGTTGTCGGGCTACAGCGACTCGCCCATGCGGACGCTGGCGCGGCGACATGGGGCTTCTTATTCGCTGTGCGAGGTGATGCTGGACAAGTTTTTGGTCCAGTTCAAGCCGCGTCGCCGTACGAGCCATCTGCTCCATATCTCGGAGGAAGAGCATCCGGTGGCGGGGCAGCTTATGGGGGCTGAGCCGGAGCAATTTGGCCCCGCAGCCAGGCGGCTCTCCGATGCGGGCTTCGATGCGATTGACATCAATT
>JAJRUA010000078.1 GCA_024278035.1 Planctomycetota bacterium
CGCCGAACGGAGGTTCAAGCGTTGCGACCAAGTTGGCTTTTCTTCTCGGTTGGTTCTCCCCAACTCTTGTGGAGCTCAAGGATACGCCCGATAGCTTTGTCCGCCAGCTTGGCCCTTTAGCGAAGGAAGTTGAGGTGGGCGTCATCGCCGCCAATCGCGATAGAAAGGTCCGACTGGAACAGACGCATCTCCCAGGCCAAACGGACCATTGCATTGCGTCCGGTTGGCACACCGACGTGCTTTGGACCCAAGAGACGGCCCGCCTCACCACACAGTTCCTCCAAGGCGGTTCTTTCAAGCCAGCAACCTCCGCGTGATCCGCGAGGCGTCACGATTCTCCTCCGTGTGTGTGAGCCCCGTGTCGTCCTCGACCCCGGTGGCCCCTGGTTCTAAGTTGGCGCTGCTGCAATCACCTGTTGCAAGGGCCGCCGTGGTTGGGGACGACACGGCTCGCGCGCTACGCTCGCTGGCGTTACGTTTACTGCTTCAAACCGAGTAGTGGAAAGCAGAGCACCGGGATCGCCAGCGATGCGGCACCAATGATCCACCGCGTGTTGTCCAATTCAACGCCGTCGTCCGACGACGGAGGGTGATCGACGCCCATCAAAATCACGAGAATCAACATCGGTGTCCACACGGCCGCCTGTTCAAGATTGATCACCACGTAAGTAATTGCTACGACGAGAAACGCCCGGGCAAATGTCTGCGCGTCCTTACCAAACAGACCGTAAATCGTATGCCCCCCATCAAGCTGGCTGATGGGCAGCATGTTGAGCCCCGTCACCAACATGCCAACCCAACCCGCCATAAAAAACGCATTGACTTGGGAAATGCCAATCCACTCAGCCCGTTCGACCCCAACGACCCGGAGCACCTCTTCGTGCTGCGACTGGATCATCCATCGCACACCGATCGGACTATTGAGTTGAATTTCGCCCGGCAAGGGCTCGGCGCTCAAATCCAGTTGCCCAACACCAATCCAAAGAATCGGAATCGCAACGACCAAGCCTGCCAGCGGGCCGGCCAAACCGATATCAAAAATCTCTCGCCGGTTCGCACGCAGGCCGTCCATGCCGATCACCGCACCCATCGTACCGATCGGATTGAAAGGGACCGGAATACAAAGCGGATAGCTGGCCGGGATACGGTGCCGGAGCGTCAACAAGAAGTGGCCCATTTCGTGGGTCAGCAAAATGGCGAGTACGGCGAGCATGTAGGTCACTCCTTGCTGCCAACCTTCTTGGATGGTCTGGCCTATCAAGGACCAGGAAGCCATGTGCTCCATCGGCTTCCAATCGGCGGCTCCCACCCAGAAGGTGCTTAGGCAGGTCGCCACGAACAGCATCAGCGGCAAGCGAACTCGCCGCGATCGTGGCTTAGGTACGGATTGAGATACCGACCTGGAAGAGCCGAGGTCCGACGTGCGGAGTTCACGATCGCCCACTTCGGCGGAGAACTCGGAGCCCGTTGGTAAGGGAGCACCGGTTGGCAAGGGGTCAGCAGGGGAAGGTGTGTCACTCATGCCAACAATCTTAGCAGAGCGGCCAAGGTGAGAAGAGGGCCATTTTTTCGGCGGCTTTCTCAAAAAACCTCAATGCTCTTCACCGTTGCCACTCCTGTCGCCAGGGCAGCAGAGAGACAGCGTTCGGCAGCCGTGACAAGTCGCTGGGCGTCGAACCCTTTGCCGATCGCAACGACCGTCGCCACACCCGCATCCAGCACTTCGCCCCGCTCGGACTCCCAAGCATCGCTGCCTGCATTGAGAAGACGCGTCGCGATCCGCCGCTCAACCCGGGGCAGCAGCACGCCAAACCGGCTGGGCGACAGAGGAATCCAAACCGCGGTCGCCATTTCCTCTCGCCACGGCGAGTCGGCAAGCCAACGTCGCAGGCCAATGACCGGCAATTCCTGAGAGGTCTCGAAACCTTCGTAGCCGGGAGCTTCCGTTTCGTTCGATTCGATAAGGACCATCGTAAGGGGCTGTCGTTCTGAACGGCATTCCACGGCTAGCCGTTTCGCCTCGGTGATCAAACGAACCTTGCCCTCTTGTGCGCGGTGCCCCTCCTGCGCGCGGTGATGGTGCGGGCGGCGAGGGCGTGAGGGGCCGATCGCCTCGGGGCGAAGCGTTGCGTCGGGCCCTTCTCCTTTCCGCATCGCTAAGAACGCTTTCATCGCAGCGCTCAGGCCATTCACATCGGCAAGCAGTTCGTCGCAAAGTCGGTCATCTTCAGCGTACGCTTCGTCGCTCGGTGGTTGCCCCAGCAGTTGGCACGCCGCCCCTTCGGCAACAAGCGACATTTGGGCATGCGCTTCGAGCAACGTTTGCTGATAGTCCCCGGCTTCTTCTAGGTCCACTGAAAGAGCGTCGGCCAATCCGCCGACCTTCGCCTGAAGCTCTTCGACTAACGAATTGATTTGCCGGCGGGTCAGATCGCAGTAGGCGGCTCCCTCTTCCACTAGCGATGGTAGTACGGACAACTGGTGACGACCAACTAACCGCATCAGCAACTCCGCCAATCGTAAGACACGAGGCAAGAAGGTGGCATCCGGATCACGTACTCCCTGCGTGGCAATCCTCTCAGGGTTGGTTTGTAAGGCAATCGCATCGACCACCGAGCCAGGCAACGACCAACTCCGGAGCAACTCGGCTGAAAGCGTACGGTGATCAAAACCAAACGCCTCGACCTCTCTCCGAGAGAGCCAAGCGGCATCTTCATGTATGGCACCCGTTTTGGTAAGCAACTCGGCATAAGGTTCGCCAAGCTGGGTGACGAGCACCAACTGGCCAATGCCTTGGAGCATGGCCGCAAGCTGGGCGTCGTCTCCCCCCCGCTTCCAACCAATTTCAGCAATCGCCCGAGCGGCAGCAGCCCGAGTAAGCGTATCGGTCCAATATCGCTTTAGCGCTGCAGCCGAGGCACCTTCGAGTAACTCCTCTGGCAAACTAAAACCAAGCACCAGCAGCTTGAGCGGATTCACGCCCAACAGGGCGATCGCTTGATTCAGATCGCCCACTTCGCCCCGCAAGCCGTACAGCGAGCTATTCACGACGCGAAGCAACTTGGCCGTGAGAGCCGGATCGCGCTGCACGCAGTCGCGGATCGCACGAGCATCCACCTGCGGCTCACTCGTCAGGCGGACCACCTCCATCGCCACCGCTGGCAGACTGTAAAGCTGCGTAGCACGGACGAGCACTTCTTCAAGCGTAGGCGTTGAGGTCGGTTGGGTCGGCATAGGAAAGTCGATACGTGGTCATAACGAGAGGACGCTAAAACCTAGCTCAAAACCACCGGTCCGGGACGCCCCTATAACCCCCATATACCGCACCATTGATAGCATTTTATCTCTGTGGGGCAAAAAGCCATTTACCGCTAGACTAGGGGCCTTCGCAGGCGAGCCGCGAGCGTCAGCGACCGGAGGTTCCAGGCGAGCCGTCGGCGTCAGCCGCCTGAGGCAATTGAATTCGGATTGCAGCAAGCGATCGGAAATTTCTAAGATTCCGCATTCAGAAACCTCCGGTCGCTGACGCTCGCGGCTCGCCTAAAACCCTTACTCCCAACGAGACGCACGGATGCGTTTACTTTTTTTAGCCTTCCTCCTCTTCGCAGACGCGACGGCACAGGCCGATCCGCTGAGCCTTGCCGAAACGCTTGCTGCCGATGCGACTCTCAACGCGGTGGAGCCTCTCGACTCGATGCGCGCTTGGGCCGTTGGCGACCGAGGCCTGTTGCTACGGACCGACAACGGGGGGCGTAACTGGCGACGGGTCGATTCGCCGACCGAGGCGCCCCTTTATGATGTCTCGTTTGTCGATGACGACCACGGCTGGGCGGTCGGCGGGGCGACGCGCCCTTACACCCATCTCACTCGGGGTGTGGTCCTTCGCACTACCGATGGCGGCCTCCACTGGAAACGCATCGACCATGGCCCGCTGCCACAGCTTCGCTCCGTTCGGTTCTTCGACAAGAAACACGGTTTAGCGGCAGGGGCCGGCTCGGCGTTCTCTCCATCCGGTGTTTATGAAACGGTGAATGGAGGCCGCACGTGGCGCCCTCTGCCGAGCGCAGCAACATGGCGATGGACGGCAGCGGACTTTTTCCGTGACACCGACGGCGTGCTCGCTGGCACATTCGTGGGTGCCCGTGGTGCGGCAGGACGACTC
>JAJRUA010000079.1 GCA_024278035.1 Planctomycetota bacterium
GAATCTTGAACTCGACCGACTGCGGCGGCTTGACTACGTTCACCTCGGTCCATGCCATTGTCTGGTCGTCGCCTCCCACCACACGGTAGGCAAAGGGCCTTCGGACTGATTCTCGCCGCGCGACGGCTTGATCGCCAATCAACCGCATCGCGACCGATTCTGTGACTTTGTTGTTACCCTCGCTTGCCGTAAAGCGGTATTCGATTTGCACATCGAGAGGCAAGGAGCCCCGCTTGTCGATCGCGGCCACCTCGAACGGTTCGCCTTGGGCGACCGTTGTAACGACCTCGATAAGCTCCAACTCGTGTTGCCGTGGCCATTCCACGTTAGCCCACGGGAGCGCGAGTCGCGTGAGGCCGATGGACATGACCGGCGCGTTCCAAACCGTCAGCAATAAAATTGCGACCATTGCCAACCCGGCAAACCACCCTGCTTTGCGAAGTGGCTCGGGATCGATCGTCGCTTCAAGCGACAGTCCTTCGACTTCTACCGCCGTATCGACGATGACCGCACGGCGTAGCTCGGCCGAACCGGCGGTTGGGTCTTTGGAATCGCTATCAAAAAATTCAACGGCACTCGCCAGACGGCTGCCAAGTTTTGGGTGCAGGTATTCGGCCTTTCGGGCGACGGCGATGCGTGTCGTCTGGAGGGCTCGCAGGTGTTTCCAGGCTCGATAAAGGGCCGTTCCGATTGCCGCGACCAATACCCCGCTCAACAACCATCGCAAACCAGGATCGTTAAAACGTCCTAGCCAATCCACCACCACCAGCAGCAGTGTTACTACCAGCCCCACGCCCAGCACACGTGCCGCAACCGTTGCGCGCGCCACCCAACGCCAACGAGCGGCAACACGATCCAGTTCGGTAATCAAGCGTAGCGACACAGTTTTCTTTCCAAAAAGTAACCCTAGACGAGCCATCCTGGCTCGAAACATTTTTACAGCATCGAACGGCGTTTTCTCAAAATCCACTCTGCAGACAAACAGAGACAAACTCCTAACAGCAATGGCCAACGATTCCAAATCTCGATTGGCGGCAACGATTCCATCGGCACCGGGCGGCCACGCGGCAAAGCGTCGGCTAAGCGGTCCGTATCAGCCGTGGTAAAAAATTCTCCCCGTGTTAGTTGGGCCGCGGCGACCATTCCCTTACGGTTCATTTCAGGATGCGAGGCTTCCCCCGGCGGGGCGACGACTTCAAACTCTGCGGCGACCGGTTCGACCCCGCTACCGGAAGAAGCGAGCACCGCCCGATAGGTGCCCGCAGGCAGATCGCCGAGCGTTGCCTGATAGCGCCCCTGTCCGCCCGCACCGGGTGAGAGTTCGATGCGTCGATCGGTTCGACCGGGGGATTGGAGCAAAACCATGGGCATCGTATCGGATGCGGTGTCGTCGGAGGCCGAGCGATGATCGCGAAAGCGTAGCCGAACGGGTTCGCCCGGTTTGTAACGTCGTTGGGTGGTTGCCAGTTCAGGTTGGTTGGGAAGGGTGGCGTCCTTATTGCGAGCCAATTCGCGGAGCGATTGCACCCAATAGCGAGCGAAGAAGACATCGCCCACACGGAACCGCCATCGCCATGTGCTATCGATGGCGTGGAACAAGACGCGACCCGCTCCGTAGTACTGGGAGACGATAAGCGGCGTCGCGTCGCCCCCCGCTTCACGACGGGCAAGAACTTGGGCGGCCGCCTTGGGCGGTCCCACATCGGCCCACCAGTAAAGTGGTGGCAAGGTGCGCCAAACATGCTGGCTATCCGCCGCTGTGTCGGCCAATTGTAGGGCGGGCGATTGCAGGCCAAGTTCTGTGGGGGTGACGACAAAGCCATTCCGTAGCCCCCAACCTCGCCGCGATGCTTTCGATATCTGCATCGGACAAAGAGCGGCAAACGCCTTTCGGCCTCGGTAGACTGCTGGCAAACTGCGTGGCCCTGCTACGAGTGCTAAGCCACCCCCTTGCTCCCCAACAAAGCGAGCGATGTCATTCCAAATCGATCGTGGCAGCAAGGTGGGGTCCAAATCAATTAGCACCAACACATCGTACTCGGCCAGCTCTTCTTCTCGTAACGGGAACCGTGCGAGCGCCGTCCGGTCGGCGATGGCGTATTCGTAATCGGCTTCTTGAAGGTACGAGCGGACATCAACCGTTTCGTCTCGTTCGAGCAGATGCTTGAGGTACCGATACTCGTAATTTGGATAGCCGGCAGCAAGAAGCACTCGGATTTTTTCGTCACGCACATGAAGCGTATGAGACAGCTCATGGGAGAGAGTCTCTCCCCCCTGCCCTGCCCCGACCGCTTCGGCAGTTACTCTTAGGGTGTAACGAAAGGTGCCTTGCTCCGTTGGGCGGTGAAGTAAGCGGACCGTTTGGCCTTCGGCATCGGGAGCCACGTCAATCGTCTCCTCGGCCACTGCCTCGCCGCTACGAAGCAATTCTACTTTGACTCGTTTTTCTTCCAGACCACGGGTGTGGAGCGTTGCTTGGAATCGGACCAAGTCATCGACAAACACCGTTTCGTCGGCCAACAAATCGCTCAAACTTACCGTGGGAGGGGCTTCTTCACTGCCGAGCCCTAGGAAGTAGAGGGGCACCCCCGCTCTGCGTGCCGACTCGGC
>JAJRUA010000080.1 GCA_024278035.1 Planctomycetota bacterium
TGACGGGGGGCGCAGAGTAAAAAGTCGGTATCGCCCCATGTCATTATCGAAGCCTCCACATTGTGAGCGGATTGGCGCTAGCCACCGGTCTATCAGAGAGGGCGTCACTCTTGGCTGCCGATGGCTAGCGCCGATTCGCTCACACTCAAGGATGCCGAAATGAATGTTCTTATGCCCGGCCCAGGAACTCGCCGGTGCGCGTATCGACCTTAATCACTTCTCCTTCGGCCAAGTACTCTGGCGCCTGGACCTGAACGCCCGACTCGAGCGTCACGGGCTTCGTCCGTCCGGTCGCGCTGTTGCCTTTGACGCCCGGATCGCACTGCGTGATTTTGAGATGCACGGTCGTCGGGAGGCTGATGCCGACGCACTCGTCGTTGTAAATGAGGGCCAACATCCCTTCGAGCCCCTCGGCAACGTACTTCATTTCTTCTTGAACATCTTCCAAGAGAATCGAGTACTGCTCGAAAGTCTCGCTATCCATCAGGTGGACCGACTCCTGGTCGGTGAACATGATGGTCACCTCACGCTTGCTGAAGTCGGCATCTTCGAGAACCTCGGTCCCTTTGAGCGTGATATCGACCTTGTTCTTGGTGACCAGATTCCTGGCACGGAACTTGTAGAGTGTCGCTCCACCCCGGGCAGACGGGGACTGCACGGTCATGCTCTCAATGAGACAGGGAGCACCGTTTTGGACAACAATCGTGCCAGGCTTGGCTTCTTTGGCGAGCATAAAACAACGGGGGAGGGGGGGACGTGGAAAAGGGAAAGAGGCTTTGCTAAATCAAAACTTCACCGGCAGCCGGGTCGATCGGCAAACCTTCGGTCAGGCGGGCGAGCGCTTCGACAACCGTTATCAAACTGGCCGGGTCGAGGCCTTCGGCGGCGAACGCTTCGTCGGCCCAATCGGCGTCGTCGCCACTTGAGGTATCGCCGAAGTCGGCACCACCCAAACTGCTTCCCAGACGCTCGAAGTGCATCACGTCGAGCCGAGCATCGGCACGAAGGAGCTGGGCAAGTTGGCTGCCGTCAATTTCGTTTTGCAATGTCTTGGCGAGTTCCGTCGACTGCTCGCTGACGGCGTCGCCCGATTCGTAGCTGATCTCCAGCGCCGCGTTGTCCTCGGGCGCTTGGACCAGGACCGATTGGAAACGGCCATCCTCGTCCGCTAGGAGGTTCTCGATCCGCAGACGCGGGTCGGCCTCGCCGATGGCCGCCTCGACTTGGGTGAGTGTCGGACGGGTCTCTTGGCTGAAGAGGACGAAATAGGTTTCGCGCCAAGCGAGTTGGCCATCGCTCGCCTCGGGCGAAACGCCTACGTTCGGGTCGTCGCTCAAAGGAAGGGGGGCGTCCGTTTCCTCTTCGATGCCCACGCCTTCATCAACGCCCCAGGGGTCGGCATCGGGCGATTCTTCCTGAAAGCCATCGGGCAGATCGTCCTCTTCCGAGGGGGCGCCGGCCGACTCGGCCCGTTTCAGGAACTCGTCGGCCGCATCGCCAACGTATTCATCGTCAAAATCAAAATCTTCTTCGTACATTTTTACAGTCGGTTTCGGAGTCCAGTCAGGGTTCAGTCTTTTCTAGCTGTGTTTTTCATTTACTTACCAGTCTTGCCCCTTACCAGTCTTGATCGTCGGGGGGGCCGAGGCCTCCTTGCCAGGCTTCCAGTTTTTTTAGGAGTTCGTCTCGTTCCGACTCTTTGGCCCAAAGGGACTCTTCTTGCTCAAGGCGAATTTCGTAGTAGCCTTCGCGGGTGCAGTCTTCTTCACCACAAAAATGGGGCGTGGCGGCAGCCCACATCACTCGGTAGAGGGGCACCTGCTTGTCGTCGATTCGGCAGAGGATGGACATGTGTAAAAAAGGGGAGGGAAGGGAAGGGCGGAAGGGGGCGTTGGGTTACCTTTTCCCATTTCAATCGGCCCATTTCAGCAGCCCATTTCAGCAGCTCGTTGGGCGGCGGTCATAACGGCTTCGGACAAGGCTGCTCGTAGGCCACGCCTCTCCAGTTCGCCAAGGCCGGCGATCGTGGTGCCAGCGGGGCTGGCGACGGCGTCGCGCAAGGCAGCCGGGTGCTGGCCCGTGGAGAGGACCATCTCTGCCGCACCGGCCACCGTCCTAGCAGCCAACTCGGCTGCCAATTCTCGGGGTAAACCGGCTCGGACACCACCGTCGGCCATCGCCTCAATCACAGTATAGACAAAAGCGGGCCCCGAGCCAGAAAGGCCTGTTACGGCATCCAGTTGCTGCTCGGTCGTTTGGACGGCGAAACCGACGGCCGAGAGCAGTGAGTGAACTGTCTCAGCCTGGGCGGCGGAGGCGTTCTTGCTGAGGGCATAACAACAAACTCCTTGGCCAACGAGGCAGGGCGTGTTGGGCATCACACGGATCACCGGCACGCCCTTCGGCACCCAGGACTCGAGCTGTAAGAGCGTCGTTCCAGCGGCGATCGAGACGACCACCGTGTCGGCGGTCAGCTTGCTAGACGCCGCTTCCAGAGCCTGCTGGACATACGCCTGCTTTACAGCGATGAACAGGACGTTGGCCGCCTCGGCGACGGCCGCTTCGGAACCCAAGAGCTGGACGGCCTCACCCACTCGTTCGCAGAACCGCCCACCAGCAGCCGCGTAGGGGTCGTAAGCGGCGATTCGTTCAGCAGGGACCAAACCGGCCCCGGTCCAGCCAGCCGCCAAGGCTTGGGCCATTTGGCCTGCTCCTAAGAATCCTACGGTGCCGTCGGTCATTTTGGTGCTCGTTTGCAGTCGTTATCAAGTTCGATACGGGCTAAAAGCTTCTTCTATGCTAAGCCAAGCTCGCAGGGGCCACAATCGCGGCTTTTAGTGGTTTTGAAGCAAGGGAGGCGAGCCCGTGGGCGTCAGCGACCGGAGTGAGGGAGCCCTGAGTCGATGAGGCAGGCATCCGCCGTAAAAAAACTCCGGTCCCGTGTTTCCGAAAAAACAGCGCTCGCGGCTCGCCTGCAAAACGGTCTGGACACCCTTTGATGGGTCTGCGATCCTCCGCTGCCCTTTACAGCGATCCCCAGTTGTTGCCGGAGAGAAAATTATTATGGCTGCTAATCGTTTGTCGATCCGATATAACCTGGCCGTTTTGGCCCTTTTGCTAATGCCCGCGGTCTGCCTAGCAGCGGAGCCGGTGGCGGATAGCAAGCCGATGGTCGATTCCCCCTTGTTCCAACTTGGGTGGCCCAAGATGGAAATGCCGAAGCTCTCGTGGAAACCGTGGGGCAATGGCGAGAAGACCCCTACGACGACTACTCCCAAAGAGAACCCCATCTCCGGTGCTTTGGATAAAGTGGCGGGCGCTTCACGAAAAGCTGCCGACGGGGTCCGCAATGCGTGGGGCTCCGCTATCCGTAAAATACCCTCCTTCGGTGGCGAACAAAATCGTTCGCAACCGATCGCCAAGTCCGAGGGCCCCGGCTTTTGGGCACGTCTGTTTGGCCCCCAGGAAGAGCCCCGAGGCTCGGAGACGGTCTCCGAGTTTCTCGCTCAAGAACGCCTTGGTACGACTCGCCGTTAGAGACGGAGGAAAATACAAAGTCAGCGGGTCGCCCAGGTTGCCGAAGGCATAGGATTGGCGAGCGGTGGGCGTAAGCCTACCGATGAACCTATGGACCGATACGCGAGCAAAACAACAAGCCGCCCATCGGAAGGCTGAGGTTTAGCCGACGGATGGGGGCGCTGGGCGTATAGTTTACTATCGCCTACGGCAATAATCCGCGTTCATCCGCTTGATCCGCGTTTATCCGCGTCTAATTCTTATCCGGCATTCTACCGCAGCTTGCTCGTGGGGGCCGTGGGTGGTGGGACTTGTTGTCGAGCCCCCAGATAGGGAGGATTGGTAGTTGGGGCTCTGCCGACTGGTCGTGAACGACCCGGCTCTCAGCTTGCCCTCACAAATTTTCCTTTAACCTCTGCGACCGATGAATACGCACGACTTGATCCGCCAGCTTGTCTTAAAAAACGAATCGAAAATCGTCCTTTTCGTGGCCGATGGCCTTGGTGGTTTGCCACAGCAGCCGGGCGGACCGACCGAGCTTGAAGCGGCCAAGACGCCGAATCTTGACAAGCTGGCCAGAGAAGGCGTTCTGGGCGGATCGATCCCCGTGCTGCCAGGCATCTCGCCCGGAAGTGGTCCTGGCCATCTCGGGCTGTTTGGCTACGACCCCCTTGAGTATCTCATCGGTCGAGGCGCGCTCGAAGCAACCGGCATTGGTTTCCAACTCCAGGAGGGCGATGTCGCCATTCGGGCCAATTTCTGCACGCTTGATACCGCAGGCAACATCACCGATCGTCGTGCGGGTCGAATCCCCACCGAAGAGTCGGCTCCGCTGGCGATCAAGCTACGCGCGATTTCGATCCCTGGCGTGGAGATTTTTGTCGAGCCCGTGAAAGAACATCGCTTTGTGATTGTGCTACGCGGCAAAGGGCTCGAAGGCAACGTGCGGGACACGGACCCCCAAGCAACGGGTATCCCGCCGCTTGATCCGGTTGCGTCCGATCCGGGTAGCCAAAAGACGGCTGACATTTGCAAAGAGTTTATTTCCCAGGTGAAAAAAATTCTGGCCGACCAGCCGAAGGCCAACTGCTGCACGCTGCGTGGCATTACCGGTAAGCCATCGATCCCCAGCTTTGAGGAGGTTTACCAACTCAAGGCGGCAGCGATTGCCGTCTATCCGATGTACAAAGGGCTCGCCAACTTGGTTGGCATGGACATCATCGGAGAGGCACAAACGCTCGACGACCAAATGGAGGTCCTCAAAAGCGTTTGGGACGACTACGACTTCTTCTTCCTCCACTTTAAGTACACCGATTCGACCGGCGAAGACGGCAACTTCGACGCCAAGGTCAAGCGGACCGAAGATTACGACGCCGCGGTGCCAAAGATCATGGACCTCGGCCCCGATGTCTTTATCGCGACGGGCGATCACAGTACGCCCAGCATGTTGGCTGGCCACAGTTGGCATCCCGTGCCGACGCTCCTGTGGTCCAAAAACTGCCGAACCGACCCGTGCCAATCGTTTGGCGAAGCCGAATGCCTACGCGGTGGCCTCGGACAGTTCGAGGCAAAGCACCTGATGACCCTCGCCCTGGCCAACGCCGGTCGGCTCAACAAGTTCGGAGCGTAAGGTCTTTTTAAGGGAGCCCCGTTTTACGAATGCTTTCGCTGCCGGAACTGGGCAAGAACCAACA
>JAJRUA010000081.1 GCA_024278035.1 Planctomycetota bacterium
GACGTCAGTCCAATGGTTACGGCCACACGGTTACCATCGATCGAAACCTCGCGAACCTGGTCCACGGACTTCAGCTTGCGGCCCGTTTCTGGATCAGAAAAATTATCAAGTACGGCATCGACGGTTGGGGAGCTAATCGGACTATCTGGCATAGGAACTCTCGGAATAACTAGGAATCGCCGCTGTCCGGCGGCGAGGCGAATTGGCTTCAGCGTTTGTGAGTGCTACCATACGGGCAGGCAATCTCACTTAATCTCCCCCCTACCATATCGCTCTGCCGGCCCATTGTCAGCCTGCTACACCAAGGAATGTCGATGACGCTTCAGGCAACCGAGTTACTGCAACAATTGGTGCGAGTTCCGAGCGTCAATCCCGACTACACGACCGACCAATCAGGCGGCGAGGGCAAGCTCACCGATTTTTTGCAAAGCCTGCTCGACGACCTCGGCTGGCGCTGGCTACGCCAGACCGTCCACCCGGGCCGCGATAATCTCATCGCCCTTTGCCCCGGTAATTCCCCCGAGGCAACCCTCTGGGAAGTCCACCAAGACACCGTCGGCATCGTTGGCATGACGATCGACCCATTTGGCGGCGAGCTCTCTCAGGGGCGTATCTGGGGGCGTGGCGCTTGCGATATCAAGGGGGGCATGGCAGCCATGCTTTCTGCTCTCTCTCGTGCCCAGGCCGAGCCCGGCCGCCAGCAATCGACCATTCTACTGGCCCTCACCATCAACGAAGAAAGCGGCTTCACCGGGGCCGACGCCCTTTGCCGCATTTGGTCGCAAGATCCCGAGCGTCAAATCAACCCGGCCGATACCACCGGACCGCTGCCTCTCGCCGAGCTTCGCGAACTCAGGCCCAAACAAGCCCTCATCGCCGAACCGACCGAACTCGACGTCGTCGTGGCCCACAAAGGGGCTTCACGCTGGCGATGCCATGTACGCGGTCGGGCGGCACATTCCTCTCAACCCGAGCTAGGTCACAACGCAATTTACGCCATGGCCGAGGTGCTTCAGGCGATCGAGTCATACCATCTTCAGGAGCTAGTCACGGCTGAGCCCCACCCGCTCTGCGGACGTCGTGCCGCATCGGCCACGATGATCAGCGGAGGCTCCGGCGTAAACATCGTGCCGGAACATGTCGTGATCGACATCGACCGTCGACTCCTGCCCGGCGAAATCCCTCGACAAGCATACGACCACTTGGTTGCTTATATCGCTGCCTCGATCAAACAGCGAGTCCAGCGACCCGGCATCACGATCGAACACGAACAACCCTCGATCGAAAGCAGCGGACTCGACGACACCCACAACCGCGCCTGGGCCGAACAAATTGCAGCAGTCGCCCAGGCGATCGAGATTCCTGCAAAGCTCGTCGGCGTTCCCTACGGAACCGACGCCTCGGTCTTCGCCTCCAACGGCATCCCCTCGGTCGTCTTCGGCCCAGGTTCCATCGACCAAGCCCACACCCGCGACGAGTGGTTAGCCATCGACCAACTCAACCAAGCCACCGAAGTTCTCTACCACCTCGCCTGCAAGGCACCCTAGCCTCCAGATCCTAACCCCAAGCCCCTCTAAAAAACGTCCAACACAAAGTGGGCGCCGCTATGGAACTTGCGTCGGTTCGGATAATAGTTGTGCCACTTCCGGTTGTAGACCGGAATCCGCATCTCTGCCGGATAGCGATAGTAAAGGCTGTCGGCACTACGAAAGTACTCGTTACCCCAATAGTTTTGTGGGTAATACACGTACGGATAGTGGTAAAAACGTTCCCAATCTTGGGTCGAGTACGTTTGGCCCCACGAGCGACCGTACGCTTGCTGGGCTTGGGCCGTGTTTGCTTGCGTTAGACAACAGGCAAGTGCCCCTGCGCAACAGGTTGCCAAAAAGATCCGGCGGACCATCGAATTTCCCCCCTCGAAGGCTTGCGGGTAAGCGATCAGACCCCCAGACCGATGTCCGCGGGCGAATGGTTTCAGAATAAGGATCGGCCGTCGACAAACTCCAGGTTGAGAGAATATTCGTCACAACCCCTAGAATCGTCAGATGCTAGCAAAACGAGGGAGGACCGGTCCAGATCAGGACGGCCACAAAGGAGTAGGTCAAATGGGTGCAGCCTGCAGCATTGTCCAAGCACACACTCGTTGACTTGCCAGTAAAATCGGTTATACTTTTGGTATGAAAACTGCCGTTTCCATTCCCGACGAAGTTTTCGAGGAAGCCGAGCGTTTAGCGACCCGGCTGCAAACTTCCCGCAGCCAGCTTTATGCCCGTGCTTTGTCTGAGTTTGTTGCCCGACACGACGACGACCATCTTACCTCAACGATGAACCAGACGATCAAAGAGGTAGGGGAGGCAGGAGAAGGAGTCGACGACTTTACCCGCAATGCCGCCCAGCAAACTTTGCGGCGCGCAGAATGGTAATTTCCCAGGGCGAAGTCTGGTGGGCCGATCTCGGCGAGCCCCTTAGCTCGGGGCCCGGTTTCCGGCGGCCTGTCGTGGTGGTTCAAACTGATGCACTCAATCGATCGCAGATTGCTACGGTGGTCTGCGTTCCACTCACCAGTAATCTTAAGTGGTCCAGCGCTCCCGGCAATGTTCTGTTGAAAGCGAAACTTACGGGGCTTCCAAAAGACTCGGTCGCCAATGTTTCGTTGATCGTAGCTTTAGGCAAAGATCAACTCGTCGATCGTCATGGCAAACTACCCCAGCGTCAACTCCAAGCAGTTCTCACCGGCATCGACATAATACTTGGCCGGTAAATAGGGTTCCAGGCGAACGCAA
>JAJRUA010000082.1 GCA_024278035.1 Planctomycetota bacterium
GCGGTTCAATTTGCCAAGATCGATGCTGCCGCAATCGGCGACAACACGTTGATCGCGGCCGTAGCCGGTAAACAAATTCGCCTGCTGAGCATCGCCCTGGTGCCCAGTGGTGCCGTCAGCGTCAAACTACGCTCAGACGCTACCGACCTCACTGGAGCCATGCCGCTGGCTGTGAACAGTGTCCTGGAGAGCCACACGGCGTGGGGCCTGGTCGAGACGGCACCGGGCGAAGCGCTGGTGCTGAATCTTAGCGCTGCTGTGGCCGTGGGCGGCTGGCTGACCTATCAGGAAGTTTGAGTTCGCTTGACGGTTGCGGTCGGTTGGGTGAGAATGCGGGAGCTAAAGCTATAAGGGTAACGTTGAATGCTAAATCTATCGTTGAGAACAGAACGCCGTGATGCGCAGGTTCGGGGAGTCCGTAAGGCCCCCAAGGTGGGTCAACGTCCGCCTAGCAGAGCCTTTGCATCACGGCGTTTTCTTTGCGCTGGCTTCTCGGCGGCGCAGAAAGGTTTGCCATGGATCGCTACGATTCCTCGCAACCGCTGGCAGTCTTTTTCGACGAAGTCTTTCTCGAAAAGTATTCTGACCCCACCCCCCGTCAACTGAAGCGATACCGCAACGCCCTGGGCCGTGCCAGCCAAGTGCTGGAGCATCCGGTTACGTACGCAGATGTCGTCGACTTTACGTCGTTCCGCAGCCTGCTATTGGAAGAGCTGCTCAAGGTCGGCTTCACGGTTGGCCGGGCCGAGTCGTTCGTCGCTTGTCTTCGCGAGATACGAGACGCTTTTGCGTCCGAACTGAAACCTGCGCGGAGCATTCAGCCGAAGCGATCGAACTTCGCGCAGTTCGTCGCCGACTACCCGCTCTCGATTGCTGCGACGATCGACATGCTGTTTCCCGGCGACGAAGTTTGCATCGGTGATGTCGATGCGATGGAAGCCCTGCAGTCGCAAGGCTAGGAGTTTTTTCTTTCCGTTCAATTCTTGGAGGTACAGCGATGTTTAAGATTCATGGTTTTACAGATAACGGTCACGCAATCGTCGACGCGAAAGGTCGGTTTCGTGTGGTGATTCATCCTGCGGGGGACATCGCTGAGGAACTATTGGAAGAATACGAGGCCACCGCTTTTTGCGAAGTATATAATAATTGCCGAAAGGGAAAACAGTGGGCCGAGGCCGTACCCTACTCGGCCGTTGCGTCGGAAATGGCGGCTGTCTGAAACGATTCCGCTGGCCGCTCCACGTTGGGGGCGGCTGGCTTTCCCCTGGAGGATTAGACAATGAATGAGGAAATCAGGGTTCACGTCGTGAAGTACCAAGGGCGCAAGAACCTAATGATGCGCTACCTGGATACTATGACGAACAAGCAGGTAGCCCGGTCGACCCGGACTGCCAGGAGACGCGAAGCAGAGCGGGTTGCTGCCAAGTGGGAAGCAGAGTTACAGGAAGGGCGATACCAAAAACGGTCGCGAATGTCGTGGGAAGAGTTTTGCGGCCTCTTCGAGAGCGATGGGACCGGCGGAAAAAAGCTGAGCACCATTCAAGGCTACTTCGATTCGCTTGCCGCATTCAAAAGACTCTGCCAGCCGCGTGGAGTCTACGATCTGACGACGGTAAGGATGACCGCTTTTGCACGCGAGCTGCGCAAGCCGAGAACGATCAAGGTCGGCAAAGGGGAAAAGAGCCGAGAGAAAACGATCGAGCTTTCTGAGGCCAGCGTGGCCCGACACTTGCGACACCTCAAAGCCGTATGCCGATGGGCGAACCGGCAAGGCTATCTGGCTAACGTCCCGACGTTCGATATGCCCAAGGGTGGCGGTAGCCGCATGAAAGGCCGGCCAATCACAATGGAGGAATTCGAGCGCATGCTGGAAGCAACCCCCAAGGTGGTCGGCGACAAGGCCGCGGATTCGTGGAAGCTGCTCTTGCGTGGTCTCTGGGCGTCTGGATTGCGACTCGGTGAAGCGTTGTCATTGCGATGGGATCAACAACCCGGAAGCGTGAGTGTAATACTCAACGGTCAGGAATCGGTCTGGGCGTTCGACTCTGATTCTCAGAAGTCGGGCAAGGTCGAGTTGGCGCCGATGGCTCCCGAAGCGTTTGAATTGCTCGAACCGCTGCAGCGCTCGAGGGGCTACGTATTCCCGATAGCCCGCAAAGATGGTCAGCCCATGGCCCGAGATACGCTGAAGGCGAGCAAGATAATCTGTGCGATTGGCAAGCAGGCTGGGGTGCTGGTCAACGCCGAGACCGGCAAGACCGCCTCAGCGCATGACCTGCGGCGAGCGTTCGGCTACCGCTGGTCCAGGCTGCTAAAAACCCCGCAATTAAAGGAGCTAATGCGGCATGCTAGCATCGAAACGACCCTGACCTACTACGTCGGCCAGAACGCTGAATCGACCTCGCGGGAGCTTTGGAACTGTCTAGGTAACACTTTAGGTAACGCACAGGAAAGGCAATTCGCAAAACCACTTAAAAACCAGTGAGCTCGGCGGGATTCGAACCCACGACCTACGGATTAAAAGTCCGTTGCTCTACCAACTGAGCTACGAGCCCTAAAAAAGCTGGAGATTTTAGGCTGGAGACGGTTGGAAAATCCTTTGCCTCTAGTCTAAAACCTAC
>JAJRUA010000083.1 GCA_024278035.1 Planctomycetota bacterium
TCCGATTCGCCCGGGGCAAGATCGGGCATCGCGTCGTACTTGATTTCGTAGTCGCCGCTTATGTCATGGGCATTGGCAAGACCATGGTCGTAAGCGTCGCGAACGAGGATGCCGGAAGCGGGGGCATCGCCACTGTTGAGCACCGTGATCGTAACGGGAACAAGATCGCCCACAGCAACAGGGCCGGTCGTGTCTCGAACGACAACGAGTTCTAGCTGCGGCAATCCGCCTGAAGGGAGCGGCGTGCTGGTGTCGCGCGGCGGGGGCTCAAAGGGGACCGGGGGTTGAGGGCTGCTAGGGCCTCCGCCACGGGGGCCTCTGTCATGGGGACCGCCGCCACCAGGCAAGCTGGGCACAGGCCCCGTAACGGGAGGCGTGGCCATCGGGGACCAGTGGACCAACGCTTCGCCCGATCCCAGTTCAAGCCGTGGGCTTGGCATGGGGGCAGGTCGTACGGGGCGAATCACGGTGGTCTTGACGCGTGCCATCCCCGTCTGATCGTCGGTCGGCGAGACAAGCACGCTTGCCCGGCCCTGGGCATCGGTCGTGACTTCCGAAGTCTGGCCCGCTTCGTAGCCAAGCCGGGCGGTGGGGCCTTCGAGGACTTCATAACGAACCAAGTAGCCCGCAAGCGGCGACCCGTCGCTTTGGCGGGTAACAGTCGTTGTGAGCGTGTGCGACTGCCCTGGCTGGACAGAAGCGGAAGCAGGCAACTGCCATTGGGCATCGACCCAATAGATGGTGGCCGACGCACGTCGGGCGGGCCAGTTGCCGCTCTCGGGGGCGTGGGCCGTGACAAAGCTTGCCCCCTCAGTCGGGCTGCTGACCGTGATCCATGCTTCGCCGGGGCGAATCTGCGTGTCATCGCTCGGGTCCGACGTCCCCCGGTTCACGCACGTATGGAACGGCGAGGTGTAGCCGACGGCGTAGGTGTTGTCGAACTTGTTCGGCCTTTGCCACGGTGCACGCAAGATGTCCATCTCGCCCTGTTCGCCAACCGTAATGAACTGGCCCGTGCCTTGGGGATTGAGCATCCATTCGATGCGGCGATTGGTGCGAAGGTAGCCCGTATTGGCACAAACGCCCGCCTTGAGGACGACCTCGCTACCGATCGGTGCGAGAATCCGATCAGGCGTGATCGTAAGGCGTTCGGGCAGGACAGGCCGGCCGACAGCCGTAGTGAGGGGGGCCGTGAGGCCGTTGCCCAGGGAGCCTAAAGGGCATAAGGGGCAAAGTGAGCCCCCCCCCCTCCCGAGCCATAAACGGGCGGGACTGCCCGGTTGGTAGGGATCGCCGAAAGCGAGCCGAGGGCGGGCGTGGCTGCCGCGGGACCGGGCCAAATGAGGAATCGCTCGCCGGAGGGGTCGATCCTTGGAAACTGGGCGCATCCCCCCACCAGCATCCCCAAGGGGAGCAGTAGAACCACGGCCAGCAGCAGTGGCACTCGGCGTTGGGCGGGAGAGAGGGGCATGGGCAAAAAAGGGCGTCCTTGCGAGGAAAATGACCTCCGCTGCCAGGTGGCGTCCCCCAATCTTAGTAGCGAGGGGTGGCGCAGCCATTGGCGGAGTGGTCCCCCGAGGGACCGGAAAACTCTACCGCCCGTACCGTGCCATGTAGGCAAAATACAACAGACACGTTGACTTTTTGGCACATTCCTGGCGGATCGCGCCGGTTAATCCGTGTGGAGGGGCAGGCTAGTCGCAAAATCCCCGCAAGAGGGCCGAAGTCGCCTTGGTTTCTTGCTTTACCCATTTTGCCCGATTACTATTAAGGGACGGGTATCTAGCGAGGTTTTCTCGTTGTCACCCGATGAATAGACCCCTTTTATCTCAGCCAACCGGCTGAGAATCCTGACGGAACCAAGGCCCGGAATGGGACACAGCCCGATGCTCTCACCTATCTCTCTGAAATCAATCGCCCGCACTGCCGGCTGCCTTGCGCGATGCTTCGCCCTCAGCCTATCGCTTGCTGCGATCGCGATGCCTGCCTCTGCGCAACTTGGAGGTGGCGGCGGAGGTGGATTTGGTGGAGGCGGCGGAGGTGGTGGAGGTGGCGGACTTGGAGGCGGTGGCGGTGGTGCTGCCGGTGGTGGTGGCGGCCAGTTCTCCGGCGTTGTCGTTGATGCCGATGGCGTCCTTCGACGCAACATGGCCAGCGACCCAACCGGCCGGCTCACCCGGCAACGCATTGCCGAAGCGATGTCGCGTCTCGAAGGAGACCTCGCCAAGCCGAGCAAGCTCCGCAAGGTCTCGCTAACCAAGCTAGAAGACGCTGTCCGTAAAAAAATCGCCGCTGGTGCGAATCCGACCGATGCAATGAAGCACCTGGCGGGCCTCACTCGCATTGACTACGTCTTCTGCTACCCCGCAGCCGATGGCACCGAAGGCGAGATCGTCCTTGCCGGGCCTGCCGAACCGTGGGCCGAAGCGCCCTCGGGCCGCATTCTCGGTATCAAGTCGGGAAGCCCCGTCGTTGAGCTACAAGACTTGGTCGCCGCTCTGCGAGCCTTCTCACCTGAGACGCGGGGCCAGAGCCCGCTCATCTACTGCTCGATTGACCCGACCGCCGAAGGCCTTTCGCGGATGCAGCAATGGCTTGCCCGCTTTGGTCGCCAAGCGACACCCGCCCAAACTCAGTACATTGTCGAGCAACTCCGTGAAAAGCTCGGCCTACAGGTTGTCACCGTCGGCGGCATACCCGCCGATACCCACTTTGCCCAGGTGTTGGTCGAGGCGGACTACCGGATGAAGCTCATCGGCATTGGCTCAGAAAAGCCACCCATTCGCCTCAAGAGCTACGTCGCCCGTGCTAACCCGGCAGCCGTGAGCCGCAACGCCATGCAGCGTTGGTTCTTCACGCCGGACTACGAGCGGCTCAAAGTGAGCGACGATGGCCTAGCGGTCGAGATCATTGGCGAAGGCGTTCGTCTGATCGGCGAAGATGAGATGGTCTCGCAGGATGGAACCCGCCGTCAGGTCGGTGCCACCAACCGGGCAAGCCAAGGATTCGTCAAAGCGTTCACCAAGAGCTACAGCCGATTGGCGGAGAAAAGCCCAGTCTACGCCCAGCTTCGCAACTGCATCGACTTGGCGATCGTTGCCGCTCTCATGAGCGAGAAGGAGTACTACACGAAGACCGGCTGGAAGATGGACCTGTTCGGCGATGAGTCGCAGTACCCCATCCAAACGTACAATGCCCCGAAGCAAGTCGCCGCGGCGGTGAATAGCATCTGGAAGGGGAGCACTCTGATGACGCCCATCGGCGGCGGCGTCCAAATTCGTCCGACCGATGCACTTAAGTCGGTGAACCTTACGAGCGATGAGTCGGGCGAACTGGCTCAGGTTCATGGCACGGTTCATGAAGAATCCCAAGAGAATCGTTGGTGGTGGGACTGAGCCGCAAGCCCCATTCTCGGCCCCCGGCCAAGAAGCTCCTCCCCCCCGCGTCGTTCCAACAATTGCCCTCGTTTTTCCGGAAGGCACGGCCCCAACCTCACGTAGGCGAGCCGCGAGCGCCGCTTTATCGAAAACACGGGACCGGAGCGAAGGTCGAAGGATTTCCATTTCTACGATCGCCCCGCTTCCCCGGCCCAAGAAAA
>JAJRUA010000084.1 GCA_024278035.1 Planctomycetota bacterium
CGGTTCTCGTCCGTTGCAGGTGAGCATGGCTCGCAGTATGGCAACGTCGATATCGATCGGAAGTCCTTTTACATGGCCATCGGCGAACGCGGCAAGGAAGGCGCCAGGATGAATCGATCCGATACCGTTCATCGGATTGGCGTCATGCCTGACCACATCGTAGTCTTCCGGCTTGGTCCAAGTAACAGCCTGGTCGTTACCCACCTGGACAAGGACAATAGTCTTGGACGTGCCGTCGGAGAACTTCCGAAATTCGCGCCCTTGCGATGAGCCATCCATAGCGGCCTGAGGGCCTACCGCTGCAAGATAATGTGTTTTACCACCGGAAGCATCAAAACTACCGCTTGGGTCGGAGAAAATCTCCGGCATCTGCGCTATCAATGAGCGATTGTGTGGGCTGTCCCACGCCTCGTCGAGGTGGAATTGGTTGTAGAGTTATTGTTCTTCTAGGAAGGGAAGAATCGCTACCCGCCAGCTCAGCAAAGGTTTTCCGTCGGCTGACGTGATCGCTTGGGAAGGAAAGCTACTGTGAACGGCATGATGATTATGGAAAGCGAATATCAGTTGCTTCATCTGGTTCACTGATACGTTACGTCTTGCCGCTTCGCGCGCCGCCTGAACGGCGGGCAACAGCAGGGCGACTAAGATGCCAATGACTGCTGTTTGAACCAATACCTGCGTTTGAGCGTCTCCCTCATCTTCGGGCAGTGTGTAAGAAAAACGAGTTCCTTCCCGATGAGGAAAAAACATGTTCCCATAATAGGGGTCCACACGCTCGGTGTACTTAATCCATGCCGCCTCCACCGGATTATTAGGGTCAAGCTCAGCAACGGCCTTTTTAATTTGAGAACGCTGAAGCTCTCGGATACGGTCCAAAACATCGGACAGGATATCCGCAGCCGCGCCATCGGGCGATTCAACCGCCAAACCCATATCAACCTTCCCCGACAAACTGTACCACGCTTCGATGAAACGGATCGCATCGAGGCCCTTTAGAAGCGGGCGTAGCTCAGGTGGGATTTCATCCCCTGCCGCGGCGAGGCCCATTTTCACAAGCGGCAAGAGCGGCTCGAAATGAACGGCGACGTGAAAATCGTGGTCGTCGCCCTTGTTGGCCAGCCAGTCCGCGAAGTCTCCCTCGGCTGCTTTTCCTTTGCGTCGGGCGAGCTTCTTCATCATTCCCTCCGACGCCATGATGAGTGTTTGTTGGTTGGCCATCATCAGCAAAGGGCCATTTGGATCGGAGTGCTTGTAGCCTTCGCGACCGCCTGGCATGGGGGCTTCTTCGAAATCCTCTAACAGTTCGGGGCGTATTTGATCCAGCTCGAAAGCAGAAGCAAACCGGACGATAGCCGCATAGTACAATTGCGTGCCAAGCGGCGGTTCGATCACAATTTCGATCTGCTCAATATCGACCGGATCAAGGCCCACATGCTCAAGCCCCGCCGCAGTTGCCACTTCGATTGGCCATAACTCGGCGGCCGGCGACGTAAGCACCCGTCGTGGCGAAAGGCGTAGGACCGCTACGCTTTGCGAAGTCATCACGGATGCCTTCGGCTTGGTCGCGGTCGTAGCTTGAGCTGCGACCGTAATTTGAGCTGGGGTTGTAGTTTGAGCTTGGAGCGAAGCAATCGGCGCAAGCCAAACGGACAGGGCGGTCACGCAGCGAAGAGAGACGGATATTGTCCGTGTAAGAGGCATCATGAGAGCACCTTGATCGAGGCAAAAAGAAAAGAGTCGATTCTCGCAGACGATCGTATCCTACATCGTAAGTTTAGCCGTTGGAATAGGATGGGGACGCACGGAGTCAGGCGAACTGCAAAGTCCTACTTACTGTAGAAAAGACGGAGCCCCAGAGCAACGAAAACACGGAGAAACCTGATTTCCAGCATCTCCAATTTCTCTGTGATCTCCTGTGGCTAAGGCCTTCGTTCCGCTACTTTTTCGACTTTGCAGTTCTCCTCTCCTTTTTTTCACCAGCGGTAGAAATCGTTATCTGTTTTGCGTTAGACTGCCTGTTCTACTAAAGCGGTGGGGGGAAGGACTAACAAGAACTCTCCCCTCCTTTTTCCTCTTTCCTCACGAAAATTAACGACTTCATGAAGACGATCACACCCTTTGCATGCTCTGCGATGGTACTTGTTACGGCCAGCCTATCGGTAACGCTGCCGCAGGCCGCGGCTTTTGACTTAGAGACCAAGCTCATTGCTTCCGATATCAATGGGGGCGACTTTTTCGGCATTTCGGTCGCAATCGGTGGCGACACGGCCTTGGTAGGAGCCTACGCGGATGCCGATGCAGGCATCAACTCCGGAGCCGCCTACCTGTACGACGGCACCACGGGCGATCCGATTGCCCGCCTCACCCCTTCCGACGCCGCTAGAGAGGACTTTTTTGGCGCTTCCGTAGCAGTCAGTAGCGATGGCAATGTCGCCCTGGTCGGGGCAACCGGGGATGACGACGGGGGGAGCAGTTCCGGATCGGCCTACTTGTTCGATGTCGCCACCGGTGCCCAGATTGCCAAGCTTACGGCTAACGATGCTGCTAGTGGCGACCTTTTCGGCGGTTTCGTGGCGGTCAACAACAACACGGCCTTGGTCAGTGCCTCCTACGATGACGACGGAGGCCGTGACTCCGGATCGGCCTACTTGTTCGACGTTACCACAGGCGCCCAAACTGCCAAGCTCAATGCTACCAACGCCAATGCGGAAGACCGGTTCGGCAGTTCCGTGTCGATCAGCGGCAACTTGGCCCTGATCGGCGCACTCGGAGACGACGAGGCGGCTAGCAATTCCGGCGCGGCCTACCTGTTCGATATCGATCCTTCAAGTACGACTTTTGGCGATCAACTTTTCAAGCTCACCACTTCCGACGCCAATGTGGCCGACTGGTTCGGCGGTTCCGTGGCGATTAGCGGCAATTTGGCTCTGATCGGGGCAGCCGGGGATGACGATCGAGGAAGGAACGCCGGCGCAGCCTATCTGTTCGATGTCGCCACCGGCACCCAGATTGCCAAGTTCACCGCTTCTGACGGCAATGACGACGATTGGTTCGGCTTTTCGGTAGCGATTAGTGGCAACATGGCCCTGATCGGCGCACGCTGGGATAACGACGCAGGTGACGATTCCGGCACTGCCTACGTGTTCGACGTTACCACCGGTGAGCAAATTGCTAAGCTTACCGCTTCCGACGCTGCGGCGGGCGACGAGTTCGGAATTTCTGTGGCCATTAGCGGCAACTCGGCCCTGGTTGGGGCCTACAGGACTGGCAGCGGAATCAATGGCGAAACGGGTTCGGCCTACCTATTCAATGGCACTGTCTTGCTAGGCGACTTCAATGCAGATGGCATCGTTGATGCCGCAGACTACACCGTCTATCGTGATAATTTGGGGGCGAGTTCCTCGGCACTCAATGGCAACGGTGCAGGAGCAACCACCGTTGTTGCCGCGGACTTCGCGCTCTGGGTAAACAACTTTGGTAACTCGGTTAGCAACAGTGTCGCTCTCCCCGAGCCGGGCACCTTGCTGCTTCTGAGCCTCGGTTGCTTCGGAGCGGTAGGTAGGGAAAGGCGGAAACGACCGACTTGGGGTTTAGGGATCGCTTAGGAGTGGGAAGGCTCCCCTTAAAGGAGGTGGTTGGAACGACCTGCCACTTTCGGAAGCAAAAGGGACGTCGCAAAAAAAGCGGAGCCGCAACGGAGACGATCGAAAAGTTGGAACCACGAAGGTACGAAGGGCACGAAGAAAAAACGATGCGCGAATCTCCACCTTCCTTGAGTTAGCGTTCCCTAGCAGTTCTCTTCCCTTCTTTGTGTCCTTCGTGGTTTTGTGGTTCAACTTTTCGTAGTTCCGCCGTGGTTTCCGCTGCTACGCGCCGTCCCCGCCGTTCTGGTGGGCTTTCGCTTCCCCTGCCTGCTACTTGACTCGAGGGCGTGGTAAGGTGTTTCCTAATGGGAGGACGGGGTTAAGTAGCCCACCACTTGCCAAACAGAGGCGAGCCCTCATGTACGGGGCGCGGGTTCGTGTTTGTACTCAAGAGCCCCAACTTGTATCCACCGATTAGGAATTGCCGAAATGCCCAACGCGTCCATGCCCCGTGCGTCCATGCCCAACGTGTCGCTTTCGCATTCCGCCGAGAGTGTGCTCGCGGAGGCCAAGTCCGTCACCTTCGCCGATAGCGTCGAAGAACTGGTCGCCCTAGCTGTGCCGGACGATCAGGTGGACCCGCAAGGCTATTACACCGTCGGCTACGACGTGAAGGGCGAATTTATTCCCGAGGTCAAAGTTTGTCGGGTCAAAAACGGCGTTGCCGCGAACTACATCGAACCCTACATGCGACGCCGTGATCCGCACTGCATGCTCATCGCTGACGATGGAGCCACGGACAAGCCCACATTTAAGAAGAGGTTCAAGAAAGACTTCGAGGAGGTTCGGCAAGAAACGTTCGCCTGGCTCAAGACCCAGGACTTGGCGTGCTTTTTCTTTAACGCCGGACGCGGCGGCAAGGGGCTTCCCTCTTTGGCCATCTGCCCGGCCAACGCCGGATTCTTTGCACTTGGTTTGGCGATGCTTCAGGGCATCGTCCCTCGCGAAGAGATCGAGGAGCAGGGAGACGCCTACAATCACACCGGAATCATCTACATTGCGCCGCCGTTTCGCCACACGCACTTCGACGGTAAACAAATAGTCGTTCATAACCGACGCGAGAACCTGCACGAGCTCTACTCGTACAATCTCTATCCTGGGCCGTCCGCCAAGAAGGGCGTCTACGGCATGTTGCTAGCTCTTGGCGAGAAACAGGATTGGATCACGGCCCACTGCTCCACCGTTCAGGTCATCACCCCGTATGACAACACCGTCACCATCATGCACGAGGGCGCTTCTGGTGGTGGCAAGTCCGAAATGATCGAGCCGATGCACCGTCAGATTGACGGGCGGCTTCGGCTCGGAAAAAACCTCGTTTCGGGCGAACAGCGCTACATCGCGTTGCCACGCGGCTGCGAGCTTCGACCGGTCACCGATGACATGGCCCTTTGTCACCCGGACTTCCAGAAACCCGAATCGCGAGAGCGCAAACTCACACTCACCGACGCCGAGTCCGCTTGGTTCCTTCGCGTCAACCACATCACGCAATACGGTACCGACCCACAGCTCGAAAGAATCACCATCCACCCTGATTCGCCTTTGTTGTTTCTCAACATCGACGCCACTCCAGGTTCCACCGCACTCATCTGGGACCACATCGAGGACGAGCCCGGCCTCCCTTGCCCCAACCCTCGTGTCGTTTTTCCGCGCCGAGACTATCCGGGCATCGTCGATGAACCGGTCACCATCGACATCCGCTCCTTTGGTGTACGATGCCCTCCATGCACCAAAGAGGATCCGACCTACGGCATCTTCGGTCTGTTCCATATTCTCCCTCCATCGCTCGCTTGGCTATGGCGTTTGGTTGCCCCGCGAGGTTATAGCAATCCGTCGATTGTCGATGAGGGGGGCATGACCTCTGAGGGAGTCGGGTCGTACTGGCCATTTGCCACCGGCAGACGTGTCGATCAAGCCAATATCCTCCTGAACCAGGTACTCGAAACGAGCGACACGATGTTCATCCTCTGCCCCAACCAGCACATCGGATGCTGGGAGACCGGTTTTGCCCCGCAGTGGGTTGCCAGAGAGTATCTTGCCCGTCGTGGCGTCAACCAGTTTGCGCCGGAAAAAGTACTGGAATCTCGCTGCCCGCTGCTCGGCAAGTCGCCACGCACGATCCAAATCGAGGGACAGACGATAGGCCACTGGTTCCTCCAAGTGGAGACGCAGCCCGAAGTCGGCGAAGAAGGTTACGACCGGGGAGCCGCCATCCTCACCGAGTTTTTCCATCAGCAAGTGCGAGAGTTCCTCGACCCTAGCCTCGACCCCAAGGGCCGAGAGATCATCGAAGCCTGCCTCAACGGCGCGAGCCTACAGAGGTACGAAGAGCTGTCGGTCCTATAACGGGTAGAGACCGTCCGTACGTCGGAACAATCGACTTCGATCGATAGGGAAAGATAGGAATTGCGGCATCCCACATCGGACTTTGCAATCGTCCTGTGCCAGGTGGTTCATTCCTTTATCTTCGACCGCCCCTGCCCATCCCCATCCCAGGGAATTCCATTTCGCCACCACCGCCCCGTCCTTCGCGACCTTTGGTCTTACTGTCAAAGATCAATTTATGATCCGTCACGGTTTGTGAATCGTCCAGTTCGTTGTGAACAAAGAGCTTGCCTGTCGCATCCATCAGCAGGACGTTCACTGGCGCCTTGATTTTGCCACCGATAGTTCCCCCTCCGCTAAAGTCGCAAAGAGTCACTCCCGTATGGAACTTGAAGGAATCGACTTTCTCGATCCAGCGGCGATCGGGAGTGATAATCTCCGCATCCTCGGTTAAGTTGACAACGGCACCTCGGCGGAAGGACTTGATGACGCCCGCCTTCGTCGCCCGGCGGTTCTCATCCAAGGCATAGGACTGAACCAATAACTGGACACTACCCTCCGCATTCGGTTGTTTGCTGCTCGGAACCTTCGCTCCAGCAACACTCACACCACCGGCCATGGGTATCGAAATCACCGGGCTCGGTTCGCTCCATTCGGCAAGGCGAATGGCGTACTTCGAACTGGATTTTTTAATCCGCTCCGAAACCTCACGAGCAAGAGCACGCGGGTCAACGCCAGGCTCCCGATTTACATCTTTAAGGATCAAACGAAGGCGATATCGGTACTGATGCCCCGGAAGCACAGAGAAGTCAAAGAACCGGACCATGACGAAGGGAATCTCAGGATCAAAAACCCCTGTTCCACGCCCCTCACCGCGACGGCCTCCCATAGCACCTCTACCGCCACCGCCCATTTCCATCATGCCCATCCCCATGCCCATCTCCGCACCTCCCCCTATGCCCCTACCCATGCCCCTTCTGCTCCCTCTCAAGCCTCTCCCTTGCCCTCTCCCGCCAAGCTCACCTCTCCCCGGGCCATTACGCCCATCACGCCCCTCGTTACTGGCAAAAAGCTCATCCTCCCCATCACCAGCGGGGTCTTTTTCCTCTTCGTTTTCTTCCTCAAGTTCAGCCGCGTCGGTCTCAGCCTGAAGCGGCGCATCCGAGTGAACCACGGCGGGCCCCCACGCTTGCCCTACGAGTGGTGGCAAAGGAACCGTCAAGGCGGGATGCTCATAACGGTCATCCACCATGGGTTCCTGGCCAGGTATCCAATCTCCGATCATCCGATTAAGCGATTTAGCTGTTAGAGCTTTATCCCGCCTCCCCCCCGTAATGCTGCCAACGCCAATCGGTGTCCAATCGATTTTTTTCCCACCCGTCACATCCGCTCGTTCGACGTAATAGCCAACGTAATTCGGTACGTCGCGCGAAGGATCGTAGCCGCGGGAGCCTTCCAGCGCCTCCTTGTACCGATTGAACTGATCCAGAGAAGGGGCTTTTGCAAGCACCACGGCACAAGAAACCGTTTGAATACGCTCATCCCCCTGGGGCATAACACCCGGTTCGCTAATTCGATTCGGAACAGGGCGGCGTTTGCCGTTGCCATCGTCCCCTCCTCGCATTCCTGGTGCCCCCCTTCTTTCGCCACCCCCTAGCAAAGGGTTTTCTTGGTCACGGCCTCGCTCCTTCTCACGCTCTCGGGCCTCTTCTTCGACTCGGCGCAACTCTTCTAGCTCACGCTGTTTCCGAATGTTGTCATCCACAAATGCCATCAGGCCCGTTACGCCCGTCCCTTCCAAGTCGGTAGCGGCAAGCAGCACGGGGTCGGTCCGATCGACCATGGGCCGAACGACGGGCGAATCCCAACCGGTTCCACTCCCCGCGTATTTTTCTTGGGTTATCTCAATCGCGTCCCTATTGCTCGGGTCGTAAGCAGGATCAAAATGTTCCTCACCAAGATCGCTCCACTTGGAGCCATCGAAGGCCGCTTTGGTTTGAGTCACCTTGTCTCGAAGCTCTTGCGGTCGACGCGTTTCGCCCTCCACGCCGAGCGAGGCATAGACCAAATAGGCAGCCGCAATCGCCAGCAATCCAGCGATTCCTTTCTCGCAATGCTGGAACAAAAGCATCTTGATTCCGCCACCTTTGTGATTTTTTATCATCGTCACAACTCAGTTAAAAAATAAGACTCAAGCCATCTCATGGATTGTTTTTGATCTGAAATATCAAATCGCATCTTCTGCTTCGACCGCCAGAACTTGTTCATCCGGTGGATTAAAAATATAGACAACACCTTGCAAGACGACGGTGCCGACGGTTGGCTCTCGATCAAAGGCTTCGACCGAATCGTTTCCCGTTCCGCCACGTCGCCTACGTCCTCCAGCCGCTCCGGCGTCGCTTGGGTTCACACGGACCTGTTCGACCTCCACTTGAAGGGGAGCGTTCGCCAGTTCAACGATCAGAGCGGGCAAATACCTTCGATCCATCTCAAGCACCAAGCGGACAGGAAGCCGCTTGTACTCAACACCAAATTGACGGTCTTCAGGAACGCTTGTGATCGGGGCCCCTTCTTCGTCAACGTAGCGACCCGCTAAAAGAACCGTCGCCTCGTCGCCGTCCGTCTCGCCCCCCATCCCCCTACCGCCCATCCCCATTCCTCTCATTCCTCCCATTTCACTCCTTCCTCCATCCATCCCCATCCCCATCCCCATGTCACCCATGCCCATGTCCCCCCTACCCATGCCGCCCCTACCCATACCGTCTCCAGCAATGGCTTCGAGGTCTTGGGGAATAAAAAGGCGACCGCTCGAAGCGTTTCCTCCAGCCGCGTTACGCCCCACCTGAAGCTGAAGGATGGTCCGGATCGCTGCTCGGTTGCGTCGGGTCGCTCCTGAGAGCCTATTCGTGTCGGCAATCTCCTTCAGGAGCGTTTCGTAGACCCAAAGGTCTTCTTGAAGCACCCAGATTTTTAGTGAAGAAGGCCGTTTGTCGAGGTTCAGCCGTTCGCGAAGGTCCCCCTGATCGACCCATTCGACCAGATGCGTTTCGATCGGTTCTTCGCTGCCGCCACGAGCACCACGAGCACCACCTATTCCGCCGCCCCCCTCCATCATCATCGCCCCCCCCCCTAAGCCTCGGCTCCCCCTCCGGCTTCCTCCCTCTTGCGTCTCCTCTGCATCGACAATGGCAATCAAATCGGTAAACCGCTTCTGAATGTAGTTGAGGTAGCGGTCTCGCCATTTGGTGTTAATCGTGTCTCCGAAATTTTTGTTTTCGACATATTTCGCGAATTTCTTACCCAACTGCTGAGGCCATTCTAGTACCGCCTCTTTTTGTCGACCGTACAACTCAGACCAGATATTCCTTACACCAACGGCAAGTTGGGCGATTTCCTCCTCTTGCCTGGAGTTGATCGCATCGTTCGGCTTGAACGGTTTGTTCAGCAAGCCTCCCTGTGCGGTGAACTCACTGTTTATTTTCTGTTTATTCGACTTGAATTCCTTGGCGATCGAGGAAGAGGCGCTGTACCACGCCCCCGACGCCAAACCAACGACGAGCACCGCCAACACCCAAAAATGGTGAACCTTAAGCCAAGCAAGGGCAACTTTAATTTGATCCATAGCAATCGAATCCCGCCCGTGGGGACGAATGTGTTTCTTAGGTTGTAAAATTAGGGGGAGATGCGTAGGTAACCGTTCACGACGAAATCCGTTTTGAACCGCTAATGAACGCTAATCTCGACACTTTTTCTAATCCGAACTTCTTCCTTTTGACTTCTCTTCTTCATGTTTCCCAACTTTAGAATGGGACTTCTCGAATAGGTTTTGCAGTTCGAGTCGTTTATTAGCGGTTAATCAGTTGCGTTTTTCTCTATCCCGTCGATCCTGTCCCGCTTCCTTTCCCTTTAGTTGGCAGCGAAGTCATCACGTTCCGCCCCTTCTTCGTTAGCAGCGCTTTCGCGGTTCTCTTGGCGAACATGGCGAGGTGTGGGGGTCCAGCAGAACTGAACGATGAAATCGTAGCGACGAAGTTTCCAGAACTCGGGCTCCGCCTCTTTATTTGCTTGAGCAGCACGGCCAGGACGCTTTCGAGAAGAACCCCGTTCCCCACTAGGCCCCCTCATGCCCATTCCTCTACCGCCACCACGACGGCGACCACCGACCGCCCCCTCTTCGCTATTTGCCTCCGGATCGTACTCGACCTCATTGATACGATTCCGGGTGACAACCACCGGGAAGTTCACGCCGAGCTCTTTGAAAGAGACCTCCACCATTTCGCCCCCCGGGCCATCGGGAAGCTGGATCGATCCCTCAGCAAGGTTTTTTAAGAGGGTCGCATTAACGAACTGTTCGCCTTCAAGGTTGTCCCCATCGTTATGGAAATGGTAACCCACCAGTTGGATAACCCAGCCCGGCCCTGAAGGTCCCGTACCACCTTCACCTTCCATCTCTTCACCGTCTTCAAACCCGTCGCTTCCCAACCCATCCTCTTCCGACAGGCCCGCCTCTTCTTCGCCTTCCATGGTCTCTCCCTCGCCAGCCGCTGCCTCAGCCGCCTTGGCGGCTTTCGCAGCTTCACGCTCGTCCGCCAGTTTCTCCGCTTGCGTCTTCTGTGCATCCTCATAAAGAGGCTGTACCTGAGAAAACCATTCTCCCAGCTCCTCAAATTTCTGACAATCCATCGTCGTGATATGCACCTCGGGACGAGCCGTTACGTCTTTTGCCGTTCGTTCGCGCGCTTCGAGGGGCCGCTCGTCACGGGGCATTGCCGCATCAATTACTTTGAGCAGTTCGAGCCAAAGCAGTCGGCCATCGACGTTGCTTTGCAAGTTCTCACCCACCAAAGCAATCTCTTCAAACTTGCTTCGCAGTTCTGAGTTTTTGCTTTCGTAACTAGTAACTCTTTGCGACTCGCTTTTTGAGGATTGGATTGGCGAGTTCCAATCTTTCTTAAGGTCCACCGTTTGCCAAGCACCAACATGGCTGGCATAGTTGGCTGCCATGCCGATCATCAACACGGCCGCCGCCGCAACAGCCCATGGCTTCTTGGCCCGAATTATCCGCTGAGTCACCAGCTCTTCTGGCAACAGATTGGTCGAAATTCGGCTTAGGCCAAGAGCCTGAACACACAAACCGTAGGCAACCGGGAAGCTCAACCGATTTTTCTCAAACTCTGGCGTAGCCGTCACGCTGCCACCAACCAGAGCGTTGAACTCATCAATCGGCTTGACCGGGATATCAAGATTTTGGGCAAGATATCGCTGCAAACCGGGCAACTTCATCGCATTGCCCAGGGCAATCACTTCCGATAGCTTGGCTTCCCGATTGTTACTGTTAAAAAAGCCGATCGATCGCTGGATTTCGGCCACCAAGTCACTAAACACGGGCCGCATCGCCTGGAACACCGCCTTCGGGTCTTCTGCCTGGGTCGCGTTCTTCTTGAGATGCTCTGCTTTGGCAAACGTGAGCTTGAGTTCTTTGGTAAGGGCCTTCGTAAAGTGACTGCCACCGATCGGGATGTTCCGTAGCCAAACACGGAAGCCGTTCGTAATCACCAAGTCGGTCGTATCCACACCAATCGACAAGACAACCGTCGAAGGAGGTGGCTCAGCCGGGTTGAACGTAGCGTCGTCCAAATCAGGCATGCGGTCGAAGCAGGCAAAGTTATAGACCGCCAGCGGAGCAAGCTGAATAAAATCAATCTCAATCCCCGCCTGAGTCAGCGGCTCAAGAGCACCAGCCACCTGGTCACGCTTCATCGCAAACAGACCAATCTCTGTCTCCAGCGCAAACCCTTCGTCTTGGCTACCGCCAGCCAGCGGTTCGTAATCCCAGACAACATCTTCCAAAGTAAACGGAATCTGCTGCCGCGCTTCGTACTTCACAATGTCAGGAATCTTTTTCGCTTCCACCGGCGGGAGCTTGATGAAACGCGACAAGCCACTCTGGCCGGGCACCGACATCGCCACCCGATCCCCTTTGATCTCGTTACGAGAAAGGAACGTTTCAAGCGCTTCACGGATCAGCTCTTCGCGATCAGCATCCGGCTGGCTAAGCAGCTTCGGATACTCGATGTAGTCGAAGGCCTCGACTACAACTCGGTTCTTATCGGATTCATGGGGCCGGCAGCGCAACGCTTTGAGCGCGCTCTGGCCGATATCGATACCCCAAACTGCGGCGTTCTTCGCCATGTTTCTCTTTGCCTCTTGTGGAAAAGCTGGCCCTTATAATCCGCCTAAGAGGCGAATGGACCGATGTTCTCTGTTACCCAGTTCTCTCTGTTACCTAATCTTCTTCTCATCTCGTCTACCAACAGCGCCTGTCTTGTTGGGACAGGAAGGCTTGTTTACGGACGGGGAGGCTTGCTACGGACAGGGGGCGGATGGTTCCATCATCCCCCCGCAAGCTGTCACGCTGCGATACTCCACCTCATATTCTAATCGAACGTGACGATTTGTGTAGCGATTCCTGCGAACAGAAATCGCTAATTTGAGTCGGCTGAAAGCCTTCCAAGGCCTATCTAAGGGCATTTCGGTGCTTCCACACGCCCGGGTAGTCGGCACATTCGCTACGAACCGCTTCTGGACAGGGCCCTTGTTGGATAGGGCCATCGCTACTCGGCAAAGCGGCCCCTGCCAAGCAGGCGAAGCGGCTAGTCGGCCAGTGGCGGGCCATGCTAACATGGGGCTCTCGCTTGTGTCGTTGTCCATTCTGCCTACCGCCCCATAAGGTCGGGGGGAGGGCTGACGCCCGCACCGCTTGCCTAAAACCGCCCGCCGCTCACTGATTTTCGTCGTCGCCTGTCCCCATGATTGTGACCATTGATGGCCCCGCCGGGGCTGGCAAAAGTAGTGCCGCCAGAACCCTGGCTGACCGACTCGGCTTTCGCTTTCTCGATACAGGAGCGATGTACCGAGCGGTCACGCTTGCCGCAATCGAACAGGGAGCCAACCTCCAGGAGACGGCCCAACTCGTCCGCATTGCGGGTAAGATCGACTTGAAGCTGGATGGCCGATCGGTTTGGATCGGCCAGCGCGACGTCACCAACGATATTCGGACCTTCGAAATCACCACCAAGACCCACTACGCGGCCGACTGTCCCGAAGTACGAGCCCACTTGGTCGAATGGCAACGCCACTTGGCAGACCACCATGATGTGGTCACCGAAGGGCGTGACCAAGCGACCGTCGTCTTCCCCGATGCCCAGTGCAAAATCTTCCTCACCGCCAGCGAGGAGATTCGGGCGGAGCGGCGCTATCTCGATCTTGTCAGCCGTGGCGAAGAGGTCACACGCCATGAGGTGCTTGCCAAGCAGCAAGAACGGGACGATCGGGATCGAAGCCGATCGGTCGGTCCTCTGAGAAAGGCAACCGATGCCATTGAGGTCTCGACCGATGGCCTCTCGCCACAAGAGGTGGTGGACCAGCTCCTACAAATCGTCGAATCCTGTCGAGCCCGCCGATGAGCCAGCCCATCGCAACCTACCAGCGAGGGACCTTCCGGGCGGCTCTCTACTGGCTGACCAGCACCGCGATTTGGATTCTGGCCAAACTCCTCTACCGCCTCAGGACCGAGGGGCGGCATAACGTGCCGATGCAGGGGCCGGTGGTCGTTGTCGCCAACCATCAGAGCCACTTCGATCCCCCCTTCATCGGCGGAGCGACACGTCGGCAGCTTAGCTACATGGCCCGCGACACGCTCTTTCAAGGCCCGTTCGGCTGGCTCATCCGTCTGTACGACGCCGTGCCCGTCGATCGCGACGGCTCTGGTCTTGCCGGCATTCGTGCCATGCTCCGGCGGCTCAAGCAGGGGGGCGCCTTGGTGCTCTTTCCCGAAGGAACCCGCAGCCCCGACGGCCAGCTCCAACCGCTCCTGCCCGGGTTCATCGCACTGGCAAGGCGTAGCAAGGCGGTCATCGTACCGATCGCGTTCGATGGACCGCATGAGATTTGGCCCAAAGGGGCCAAGTTCCCCCGCCTGTTCGGTCGGGCCGCCATGCACTACGGCGAGCCCCTCTCGCCCGAAACGATCGCCGAGCTAAGCGACGAAGAGCTACTGGAGCTAATCCAAGACCGCCTCGCCCAAGGCATCATCGCCGCCAAGCGGCTGAATGGTCGATAGGTTGGCCACGAAAGCAAGCCCCATTCTCGGCCCCCGGCCCAGAATGGCCCGACACCCACGTCGTTCCAACAATTCCGCTCGATTTTTTTGAGCAGACGCCCCGCAATCTCTCGTAAGGCGAGCCGCAAGCGTCTGCGACCGGAGCGAAGGCCGAAGGGTTTTTATTTCTACGATCGTCTTATCTCCCGGCCCAAGAAAAAGTTTTCGGGTTTTCGGCCACTCGGGAGAATCTGCCTTCACATCCTCAATCCCCAAACGACGACCACAAAAACAGGCTCCTCTTCGCGTCAAAAGTTCAACAGCAGCGAGAATGGCGATTACAACGACACGGCCCAGGGCCGCCAGCAATCGGGGAATTTTTCTAGCTCTTCTTCGGGGGATCGAAATTCGATCTACTTAGAGACTTACCAAGTTACGTCCGGTGGAGTCGTATCCTCCTCTATCATTGTCACGAATGCCACTTCGGACTCCAGTTCCAATACCTCCGGCAGCTACAGTCCGACCTCTTCCACCACTACCCAATCGGGTTCGAAGAAGAGAAAGCTATCGGCGTCGAAAGTGGGGGGCCCGTTCAATTCCAGTTATGGATACGCTGAGACCTCTTGGCTTAAGAACACCAACGGCAAAACGGCAGGAGGTTACGCTCTCGAAGCTTGGCCCGAGCCGCATCCGTTAGGATTAGTCTCGACGAACATGGCGCTCGGTGGCGGCGGCGGCGATGGCAAAGTCCGGCCGATTCCAAGGGGGCGGTGCCACCAACCCGGAGACGTCGAGTGTCAGTGTGCCGGGGATTGGTATAGCTGGTTACTTCCAGCTATACGTCTATTACTTGACGACCCCAGGGGAGATGGACGATGATTTGGAGACCGGCTTTTATCTTGCGGCAGGAACAGCGGGTGTTGCGGCTGCCGGGGCGGGCCTTACGGCTGCGGTAGGAGCGTACGGCGGGGCGGCGGTGGCGACGGCAATAGGCGCCGAAATAGCGGATACGGCAATTGAGGCGGGAGTCTCAGCAGCGACAGGTAGAGATGTTTTCATCCCCACCAGTCCGTCCGACCTTATTCAGGACGGTGCCTCGTTCCTCTTCAAGCAAGGAGTCAAAAAAGCCGCCAAAGAGTTGGGTGAGAAGGGCGTAAGAGGGGCAAGCTTCGGGGGATCGGGGGCAACGGGGGTGGTTGCACCGAAAGGCGCAATCGAAATGCACCATCTGCTACCCAAGTCCAAAAAGTTCAGATCGTTCTTTGAAGGGGCAGGATTGGATATCGAGGATTTCAAGATTCCGCTTCCAAAGGATGCGCATCGGTTGAAACCGAATGGAATTCATACCAACGGTGGCGGCAACTGGAACAAAGTGTGGAAAAAGTACATTGACGAATATCCCAATGCGTCGAGAAGTGACATACTGGAACAAATGAAACGAATGCGAGAACAGTTTGGAATCTAAAACTATGGTATTTTACAGATTGCTGATCGACTATGAAAAATCGTGTGTTGAGGGGTCCGAAGGGAATGACTGGGAAGGCATCGTTTGCCCGGAGGATCCGGGTCATCAGCGTGCCGGGCGTCGCGTGACGACGCTACACGTTGACATTGTCAGATCGAAGATTGTCGACTTTTCAAGTACGTTGCTTGATGTCGTTATTACGGATCACACGCTGAACGTGCTGAGAACAGAAGGCCTGACCGGGTTCACTGTCAAACCGACCGTGATAGAGTCATACCCCAAACGACTTGATCCGCAAGCGATTCCGAAATTTTGGGAGTTTGTCGTCACCGGAAAAGGGGGACACGCTCATCGAGATTCAGGAATGGTACTTAGAGAGAAATGCGATGCCTGCGGATATGTGAAGTACTCTGCGTACGAAAACGGAATTATTGTGGACGAAGCCACCTATGATGGGTCCGATTTCTTTACCGTGACAGAAAAGCCGAAACACATTCTGGTCAACGAGCGAGTCAAAAGCGTGCTGGAGAAACATCGTCTCACGAACGTGGGTTTTATTGAATCGTCGAAGCTTGAGTGGCCCGCTGGAGTAATCAAGCCGTAGCCGAACGTTGCGTAGTTTGAGGCACCAAACAGTGTATTCCGCGAAGTAAGGGGTCAGGACTCAATAAAAATAGCGACCTGGTGCCACGAATCCGTTCCAAAAGGCCGTTCCAAAAGCGTTCCAAAAGGGGACATTCTACTTAAATCTACCAGCGGACCCTACTTGGCTGGCGCGAACATTGGGGCCACTTGCGAACCACCAATCCGATCGAGTCAACATTCGCCTGCGTCATCGCAAGACC
>JAJRUA010000004.1 GCA_024278035.1 Planctomycetota bacterium
TCGCAGCGTTCAGGTCTTTCAGCCCTTCGGCAGTGAACTTTATTTCGATCGCCTTATCGAAATCGGCTTGTCCCGGATTGTTGGGATCCACAACCGGTGCCGGTTCGGCGGCGGGCGGGGCGGCGAGGTCTTCCGTTGCGGGTTCGCTCGCCTCGTTAGGGGCCTCTTCAGGGGCCTCTTTTTCGGTAACGGGTTCTTCGGCAACGGGTTCTCCGGCAGGGGGGGCCTCAACCGCAGGCTCCTCGACCAGTTCCTCCGGAGCCTCTTCTTCCTCAGCAACAGGCTCTTCGGTGGCCTGGGGCTCCTGGGCAGCCGTCTGGGCTGCGGCTGGCTGCGGCAAGGCGCCTTTCACCAAGAACAGGGCCATCACGAACAGGGTTGCCAGTATCATCCGTCTTAGAAAATCGTTGGTCATTTGTCTCGCTCCGGCTAGCGTGCCGAGATGGGCTTCCGTGGTGAAATCGTTGTCAGGCGGCTCGAAACGGCCCCTTTGTCCAACCCTGTTGGGTCTTCCTCGTATTATGACGCGCTGGCTGAAATGAAGCCACGCTACCTTCGGGTGGCTACACTTCGGGAATAAGCACTGTAGAATCAGGGGTTCGGTTGGGGAGGGCTCTGCTTTTCCTTTGTTCCCGAGCTACTTTTTCGCTGTTTTATCCCTCCCTCCCCTCGACTCTCTCCCTCAAAACCACCATGGAAGCAGGCATTGTTGGGCTCCCGAACGTCGGCAAAAGCACGCTGTTCAACGCCCTCACCTCGGCAGGCATCGCCAGTGAGAACTACCCCTTCTGTACGATCGAGCCCAACGTCGGTGCGGTTCCTATTCCGGATGGCCGCCTAAAAGCTATCCAAAGCTATATCAAAACCCAAAAGGTCATCCCCGCGATTCTGCAATTGGTAGATATCGCGGGAATCGTCCGGGGTGCTAGCGAAGGCGAGGGGCTCGGCAACCAGTTCCTTACGCACATCCGCAATGTCGATGCGATCCTGCATGTGGTGCGCTGCTTTGAAGATCCCGATATTATCCACGTCGATGGCTCAGTCGATCCGATCCGCGACATTGAAACGATCGATATGGAGCTGATGCTCGCCGACTTGCAGTCGATTGAGTCGATGACCCACAAAGCGAAGAAGACGGCCCGCACGGGCGACAAGGATGCGAAACGCCGACTTGAAGTTCTTGCCGATTGCCAGACGCTGCTCGCGGATGGCAAGCCGGTCCGTAGTCTGCATTACGACGACCCGGCCTCCGAAAAGGTCTTTTGTGAACTTCAGTTGCTCACAGCAAAGAAGGTGCTGTACGTTGCCAACGTCGATGAGGACGACTTAGAAGGCAAGGGTGAACTCGTCAGCCGCGTTCGCGCAAGAGCAGCCGAAGAGAAAGGCGAGGTGGTGATTGTCTGTGCTCGGCTCGAATCGGAATTGTCGGAGCTTGAAGAAGCGGACCGAACGGAGATGCTTGAAAGCGTCGGCCTCGAAGAACCCGCCTTGGCGGTGCTTGCCCGATCGGCGTACAAGCTTCTTGGCCTCCAAAGTTATTTTACTGCCGGAGAAAAAGAGGTGCGCGCCTGGACCGTCCACCAAGGAGCCACCGCCCCGCAAGCGGCGGGGGTGATCCACACCGACTTCGAGCGGGGCTTTATCCGCGTCGAGGTATACGCCGTTGATGATCTGATCGAATACGAATCCGAAAAAGCGATCCGCGATGCCGGGAAAATGCGAGTCGAAGGCAAAACGTATCTCATGCAAGACAGCGACATTTGTCACTTCCTGTTCAATGTGTGACCCTTAATGAGAACGCCGACTGTCAAGCACGGCTCGGTCGGTTAGGCTCGACACATGATCCGCTACGGCCCGGCGGAGTGATTCTTCCTCGGCAATTGCTTGAATCAATCGAGGCAGTTGTTGCGGTTCCTTCATCCACCGATCGAGCAACGCAGACAAAGCGGCGGTCGCTTCGGACCGACTCTCCAATACCATCGGATGGCGATAGACTTGCCGAAACAAAAACGCTTCGAGCGCTAGCTTCTTCTCGGCAATCTCCTGCGAAGGCACCGCAATCACGCCAGCCGCGCGAACATCGGCAACGCTATTGATTTGCTTTTCGTCGATCGCTTGGCGAAGATGCTGAATCAAGTCGTTCACTTGGCAATCGATCAATTCGTGGACCGTCGCTTGCCGTAGTTCGGCGTCCGAAAGTGCGGTGTAACGACTTGCCACACGGTGGGACGATTCTCGCCAAAGGGCAATCTCATCTAAATCTCCTAGCGATAGCAAACCCAACTCGAGCGCATCATCGGCATCATGCGAGTCGTAGGCGATGCTGTCTGCCGCATCGACCACCTGCACTTCTAGCAGCGGTGCCCACGGTTCGCTCGTCTTACTATCGAACGCCGTGAACGGTTTAGGAATGAGTCGCTCTTCGCTCCTCGCGTTTTTTTCGCCACGCACACGTTGCCCTTCAAGAACTTCCAATGAAAGATTGAGCCCCGGCCGATCGGCGTAGCGCGTTTCCAATCGCTCAATGATTCGGAGCGCCTGGCGGTTGTGGTTGAACCCACCGTGGTCTTTCAGGAACGCATTGAGCACTTCTTCTCCCGCATGACCGAAGGGCGGGTGGCCCACGTCGTGGGCTAAGGCGAGCGTCTCGACCAAGTCCTCATTGAGCCCCATGGCACGGGCAATGGTCCGGGCGATCGAAGCAACTTCGAGCGTGTGGGTGAGCCGCGTCCGGTGATAGTCGCCCCGTTCCTTCCCGAGGGCTCGCTCTGTCTTGAGGCCCCATCCCCCATTAAAACCCAGTTCGCCAGTAAAGACTTGGGTCTTATGGCTCAACCGGCGAAAGGCCGAGCTGTGGGTAATCCGGTCACGATCCCTTTGGTAGGGCGACCGATACGGATGAGCTGGCTCTTGGTGCTCGCGCCCGCCTGAGTCAGCAGCGTGCATGGCATAGGGTGCCAACAACAATTTCTCACACTCGGTGTAGTGCATTCTGATGCAAGTCGCGTTTGCGTATTCTGGTAGAGGCATGTTGGTATTTCAGAACGGAACGGCTGTTTGGCTGGGACACTCGAAATATGGCAGTTGCTCAAAGAGATATACCCCCCCAGAAAGGCATCCAGTGGTCGAGGAAGCGTTTTTTCGAGTGGCAGGTTCGAGTGGCAAGATTAGTATCGGGGGCCCCGAGGTTGTCCGAAAGTGGTGGGAAGCCGCATACCCTGTCGATCTACTGTAAAGCCGGTGTTCCAGTCCATTTTTTCTTGGAGACACAAGAGCAAACGGTGTAGAATGCACTTATGGACAATCCCCACGACGATTCTCCGAAACTCTCCCTCCTCCAGCGATGGTTCAGCAAGTTTGGCCACGCGATGCGCGGCATGATGACGGCGTTCTCGCAAGAAGACAGCTTTACGGTTCACCTGCCGGTCGGATTCGCGGTGCTTGTCGTCGGCATGATGCAGGGTATCGCTCGAATCGATTGGCTGTTGCTGGTCCTTTGTGTCACGATCGTTATTGTGGCGGAGCTGTTCAACTCCGCTATTGAGCGACTCGCCACGGCCATTACGACGGAAGTCCACCCTGACATCCGTGACGCCCTCGACATCGCCAGCGGAGCCGTTCTGGCCACGTCCCTTGGTGCGGCGGTTGTCGGCCTGCTTGTACTCTTTTGGTAGTCTGTCGGTATGGCTGCCGACTCTCTGACGCCTGCCGGCGGCTCTGATTGGCTGACGACCTCGGATCGCCGTTGGGCGGTCCGGCAGACTTTTGCCAATGCGTTGCTCTGGTCGGTTGGTAATGGGCTCGTCTCCACGACGCTCGTTATCTACTTGGCTCTTGAACTGGGGGCCAAAGGAATCGCGATTAGCTGGATTCTAGCCGCACCGCGGCTTGCCGGTGTTTTGCGGTTGGGTGTGCCAGCGATGATCGCCCGGGGAGAACGGGCCAAATGGGGACGCAAGCCGATCTGCCTTGCCAGCTTCATCGCCAGTGGCATAACGCTCGTTGCCGTTCCCTATGCGGCGATCCGTACGGAGGCTTATGGTGCGGGTTGGGGCGTTTCGGTGTTGGTTGCCGCCTGGTGCGTCTATCATCTTTTGCAGTACGTCGCCACGATTTGTCTGTGGAGTTGGATTGGCGATCTTTACCCGGCTTCGATCCGCAGCCGGTTGCTCGGCCAGCGCGAGCGTTGGCTTACGATCGGCGCAGTGATCGGCACGGGAGCGAGCCTCGCCCTTGCGGTGCTTTGGAGCAAGGTCTTGGCCAATGCTGCACGTTGGGAGCCACTGGCCGCTTCGGCAGCGATAGGAACGGTGCTCATGCTGCTGGCCTTGATTCCACTCGCTAGGATTCCCTCCCTTGCCTTTTGCCCAAGTGCCCAGCCCGAATCCCCGTGGCGCACCCTTCGCCAAGCGCTTGCCGAGCGTCCTTACCGCCGGTTGTTGGCGTACAGTTGTTGGTTTGGTTTTGCGAACGGCATCACCGCCACGGCCCAAGGGATGTATCCGAGGCAAGTGCTGGGAATCGATTATCGCGGTTTGCTCAGCCTACGAATCGGGATGCGAGCCGGTCAGGCAGTGATTGCCCCCTGGTGTGGCCGCTTGATTGGTCGCTTGGGTGCCAAGCGTTTGCTATTGGTTGCACAGTTGCTTGTCGCCACCGGGCCCTTGTTCTTTTGGTTCGCGACGCCCGCGCCCCCTTGGGGAGCCCCCTGGCTAGTAGCCGGAGCGTTCTTCGTTTGGATCGCCTACGCGGGGATCAACGTTGGCCTCGACACGCTCAAGCTGGGCCTTGCCGACCAACAGAATAACACCCCCTATCTGGCGGTCTACCATGCGCTGAGCGATCTGGTGAACGCCGCGACGGTGCTCCTCGGCGGTTTTTTTTACGACACCCTCAGCGAGGGCGATACTCGGGCACTCGAGGTCTACGCCACGTTGTTCCTCCTCGGCTGGCTCTGCCGCACGCTAGCAGCGGGGCTCATCTTGCGGCTGGAAGAATAGCCCTCGGCTCCGGCGAGAAGATTGGAGACTTGGATCGACAGTAATCGTACTTTTTTCGATGAAAATAAGGGGTTCCCCAAAAAAACTTAGAAACCGAGGGGCTACCGAAACTTCAATCAACGTTAAGATAGAAAGGATGCTCTACCGATTTCTCCCCATCGCTGCTTGCTTGCTGTTTGCCTCAATGGCAACCGCGATGGAGACCGTTACGTTTCGTGAAACGGTTTTCAATGCTCGCGGTGTTGCGTCGTCGGGGCCCGAGCGGACGGCCACGGGACGGTCGCTGGCGCGGGACTCGCAAGGGGGGATGGTTCTCCAGACCAACGGGGGGGCGATCTATGTCATCCCCGGTGAAGACGTTCTCAATAGAAAAAGCGATGACCGGCCCTTTAAGCCGCTCACTTCAGAAGAGCTTAGTGAACGATTGCTGACCGAATTGCCGAACAACTTTCGTACCCATTCGACCAAGCATTATGTCCTTGCTTACGATACGAGCCGCGAGTATGCCGAGTGGACCAGCTCGCTCTTGGAAGGCTTGCAAAAGGCGCTCGTTCGATACTGGAAGCGTGAGGGCCTCAAGCTGAAAGAACCCGAGTTTTTTCTACCGATTGTTATTCATCGATCGTACACGGCCTACCAAGCTAGCGCACGGCAAGATGGTGTCGGACCGGGAGCCGTCGGCTATTACAGCCAGAAGACCAATCGTGTGCGGATGTTTGACCTGACGGGCAGCGATGAACTGCGGGCGTGGTCGGCGGGGCATGGCTCGCGGCGAGGCTCACGGCGCGAGATTCAGCAGATGCTCGCCACGCCTGCCGCCGAGCCGTTGGTGGCGACCATCGTCCATGAAGCGACGCACCAAGTCGCCTTCAACACGGGTGTTATGCAACGCTATGCCGACCTGCCGACTTGGCTCGTCGAGGGAATGGCCGTCTACTTCGAAGCGCCCGAAGCGGGAAGCACACGTGGCTGGCGTGGCATTGGCAAAGTCAACTACCGCCGTCTAGCGACCTTCCAGCGCAACTTGCCAAAGTGGAATAACACCACCCTGCTGAGCCTCATCGCGACCGACAAACGACTCCGTGACCCTCGAACGGGCGGGGCCGCCTACGCCGATGCCTGGGCGCTGAACTATTTTCTTATCAAACGCCACGGTGATGCTTACGTCGCTTATGTGAAAGAACTATCCAAAAGAAAGCCGCTGGAGGAAGCCTATCCGAACGCCAAAGGCCCAAAGGCCGAAGCGGTGGCCCGCGTTGCCAAGTTCAAAGAACATTTCGGTGATCTTGAGAAACTACAGCACGAGATGATGAAAATGATGAGCCGCCTGTGATCCCCCCCCACCGCACACAGCCTCTCCCTCCTGGAGAGGAAAATTAACGCAAAAAGCGCCCTCCTTTCTTTCGTTCCTTGGATTATCCTCGGGGCATGAACCGACTCTTACCGCGTCTCGCCTTTCTCTCTCTTTTGCTCTTGGGAATGCCCCTTACGGCATTCGCAACTGAACCCGTTTTGCTGGGCGTAGATGCCCTTGCACGAGATGGCTTTACGGTTCTAGCCTACCAGCGTGTTGGGCTCATCACCAACCATACGGGCGTCAACGGCCAAAATCGCCCAACGATCGACGTACTGCACAACGCCGAAGAGCTATCGCTCGTTCGCCTTTTTGGCCCGGAGCATGGCATTCGGGGCGAGTTCGATCAGGCAATGATTGAGGACGGCACCGACGGGCCGACGGGGCTGCCGATCACCAGCCTTTACGGTCCGCGACGCAAGCCAACGCCGGAGCAACTCGAAGGGATCGACACGCTGGTTTTTGACATTCAGGACATTGGTTGCCGATTCTACACCTACATTTCGACCATGAAACTCGCGATGGAGGCGGCGTCCGAAGCAGGTATTCGGTTTGTGGTTCTCGATCGGCCTAACCCGATTGATGGCGTGACGATCGAGGGGCCCCTGCTGGACGGAGAAGAGTCGTTTGTCGGTTGCCATTCGTTGCCGCTGCGCCATGGAATGACGATCGGCGAAATTGCCCGACTCTTTGCCAAAGAGGGCCCTGATGGCAAGCCACTCAACATCGACCTGACCGTCGTGCCGTGCGAAGGGTGGCGTCGAACTTCGTTGTGGGATGCGACGGGCCTGCTGTGGATCGATCCCTCTCCCAACATGCGAAGGCTAAACCAAGCGGTGCTTTACCCGGGCGTCGGCTTGCTAGAAGTAACTAACCTCTCGGTTGGCCGCGGCACCGACACGCCGTTTGAGTTAATCGGCGCACCATGGATCAACCCGTGGCAACTCGCCGCGGAGATGAACAGTCGTGGCCTGCCGGGCGTTTCGTTCGTGCCACGGTTCTTTACGCCCGAATCGAGCCAATTCGCCGGTGAGAAATGTGGCGGTATCGATCTTGTCGTTACCGATCGGAAGAAAATAGAGCCCGTGCGGATTGGAATGCACCTGGCCCATGCCCTTCGACAGCTTTATCCCGAAGCATGGGAGATCGATCGTTACCCACGGCTTTTAATCAACAAGCAGGTCCAGGCGGCGCTAGTAGCGGGTGAAAATCCGGAGCGATTGACGGAGTTGACCAAGGAAGGCTTGGATGCGTTTCGCGCGCGACGGGCGACGGTGCTTTTGTATTAAGGTTGGGTGGGCAGCTTCTTCCTCGCCAGGATGGCTAGGCTATAGCCGGGTCATCCTGGCCCGGACCGGTTTTTGTCTCTCACCGCCTGTCTTTCGCTATTCGCACAATTTCTTTCCAATCACTTGTGCGACTTCGTTGTGCAACGCCTCGGTTCCTGCAACCAAATAGTGCGCTTTCCATAAATCGAACGGGTCGGCATAGCTGCCGGTGACAATGCCGCCCGCCTCTTCGACTAACAACACCCCCGCGGCGGCATCCCAGGGGAAAATCTGATGGGCCCAGTGCGAATCCAATCGGCCTGCCGCAACGTACGCCAAGTTGAGTGCTGCTGAGCCAGTGCGCCGAATCGCGCGCGATCGGGTGACGACCGAAATGAAGTCTTCCAAGTCGGGCGAATCAGACGCCACGTTGGGAGGAAGACTTACGGCAACGAGTGCTTCGCTGAGTTGTTCGCATTCACTAACGCGGATCGACTGATCGCCAAGGTAAGCGCCGTGTCCGCGGGCCGCATGAAACATTTCTTCGCGTAAGGGATCGAAGACGGCACCGGCCAACACGGTGCCATCCACCACAGCGGCAACCGAAGTGGCGTAGCACGGAAAGCCATGTACGTAGTTCGTCGTGCCGTCCAGGGGATCAACGACCCAAGTGACCCGGCCATCACTCGGCGGTGGATTCACAACATCGCCTTCGCGAGGAGACTCTTCTCCTACGAATCGGTCAGCAGGGCGGGCCTCCAAAATGGCGGCCTCGATTGCCTGTTGGGCATGGATATCGGCGTCGGTCACAAGATCGGCGGGGCCCTTTTTGTGGGTCTCGAACCGGTCGAGCCAATCGACTAGCACCGCCCCACCAATTCGAGCCGCCTGCTGCGCAACTTTACTTAGTTGGGCGACCGTCACCCCGCACGCCAGCTCAGGTTGCGACCGTTTTTCTTGTGGGGAGTTACACATAACGTCATTGATTATAGGAGGTTACGGCAACAAATAGATAGACGGGCCTTAACCAAAACCATAACCACAGAAGGCTACCTAAACCGCCCGACCCTCCAAGGCAATCGTTAGGCATGCGGATCCAGGAAATGTTTTTTTGTGAATCTCTAGAAAATTTGATTTAGTGGTCGCCAAACTATGGACATCCCGTCAAACTCTGGTAGTATGCGGTTGGATTGAGAAGTCCGCCCGCTTGAGTAGGATTTGTTTTCTCACGGTTTGTGAGAGGCGATTGCCTTATATTTATTATCCCTTGCCCTGGCAGCAGCTACCACATTTGGCGGCAGTCGGGGAATCCTGAAACGGCCTCTTCTCTGTTCCGGCCCCGTCGATTCACTCTTGAGTGGTCGGCGGGGTTTTTTTATGCGCCTTCTTACAAAAACCAAACCGACCCAAAAGAAGAGTGGCTCCTGTTAATACTGTCGCTCCCATCCAAATTCTTGGCGGCTTGGGTACAACAACGTCGGAACGATATGAAAAAAACTGCTATTTCGTCGTGGAATCTTTCCGGGGGCTTGGCCTCGTTTGAGAAGGACTCGCTCGAGTTTCAGGTCGATGCTGCTACGCCGTCGGCAGGACTTGAGCACCTTGTTGTCCGAGGGAACCAACTCCCAGGATCGCTGTTGGCAATCAGCGTGGGACGGAAGGGGGACGCCCCGCTTCCGGCTGCGAATGAGGTTTATTCCCGGCGGGGCGATCTTATCTCGGTGCATGAAGCAAGCGAGGATTGGCCCGTACGTACTTTACTCAGTTGGTCCGCATTGCCACTGATTTCGGTAGAAGGTGTTTTGGTAGTGCTCACCCTTTCGTTGCAAACCGACCGCCCCGATGTTCGGCCGGTCATCGAATTGCGTTCGACACTCAGCAGCACCGCAAGTTTGACGAAGGATCATGCCACCTACGCGTGGCTCACTGCGGAAGAGCCCCCCGTAAAGGGAACCGCTTGCTTCATCGCCCCACATCCGTCCGATCTGTCCGAAGCAACTCTGATGGTCGAATCGGACGAGTGTCGCTTGCGTCTTGCCCCGATTTTTTTAGAGAAGGGTGTCATCCGCCGCTGCCGCGTGGCAGCTTGTTTCCTAATGAATGGCAAGGATGAAAAACCGAAGGACGAATCGGCATTGCCAGCGCTCACGGAGTTCGCAGACCAGCCACTACCACTGGCGACATAAACGGCGTCGCGGTGCTACTTGCCATCAATAGAAAAGCTAGTGGAAGTTGCTTCTCGTGGCAGAGTAGCAGCGTCAAACTGATCGGAACAGCCCAAGGAAGGTAAGCAAGGGGTTTGATGAAGGGAGTCAAGAATCGGCGAGCCCCCCCCAGGAAGTGGAGAAGGGTCGGTACATAGGGGAACCGGGGCCTGCATCAATCCGGCCCCCGGCATCGTTGCCTGGAGAGTTAGATCATGAGGAAGCCCGAGCGAATCTTCCGGAGCCGACAGATCGCTAAACAGACATGGCATCGGCCTTCTAAATGTTCCCTTGCCCAGCAGGTTCATGACTGGATGAAAGACTGGCCAATTTTTCTGTATCGTCAAAGAGCCATGCCAAAGTTCGTCAGCGGTTCTTTTCGGCAAGGAGGTCAACTGCCCACAAGTAGCAGTGTCCTCTGCAACCACCTCGCCCATGAGGGGCAAGCTGCCTAAGAGGACCCAAAAGATGGAAAGTAGCAAGAAAAAAGGACGCAAAGCCATCGAGGGACATCTCATAGATAGAAAATCAGGGGGCTAATCTTCGGGATTGGGCGAGGGAGACAGCCCCGCGGGCCATTTCCCCTGCGGGAAACCACACCTTACCGCTTTCCTATAGAACCTACAAGAAGTTACTTGCCTCGAAACCATTGCTATTCGAGAGTCTTGGTAAAACAATCGCTTTGTTCGGAAAGGTTGACGCCGCCCAAAAGGATTTTTCGGGTGATTTGAAACGAGCTGAACAGGTCTCCCGTAATTGCCCTCCTATTTTTCGCTTCGCAACAGTTCCCAAGCCGCTTCCAAAGCTTGGGGGATCACTCGCACCTCGGCGGTAGTCGCCATGTAGTTATGGTCCCCTTGCCAACGTGGCACGACGTGCCAATGCAAATGCCCCGGCAGCCCCGCTCCCGCCACCGATCCGAGGTTCAGCCCAATGTTGAACCCTTGGGCCCCGATTCGCTCCGCCAGCCGTTCCGTCCATTGAGATAGCGCTAGCTCAATCGCTAAGCGTTCTTCGTCTGTTAGGTCGGCAAGTGTGCCGATGTGTCGCAGCGGACTGATCAGCAGGTGGGCATTGCTGTAGGGATAGCGGTTGAGAAGCACCACGACACGCTCGGCTCGTTCCAGCACAAGCAGTTCCTGGTCGGCCATCGTGTTGTTATCAAATGTCGCTCCCGCACGGCAGAGAAAACAATCTCGATCCGCACCGGCGCGCCAAACGGACGGTTCTGGTGGAACGGCGGGAGTCTCGTTCCCGCTAACATAGCCGAGCCGCCAAGGTGCCCAAAGTCGATCGGTCATAGAGAAGGGGCAAAGGGCTAAAGGCCGGGAGCGAGGGGGTTTTCTTCCGTTAGGTTGGCATGGTTGCCATGAACCGGTCGAACAGGTAATGGCTGTCGTGCGGCCCGGCAGAGGCTTCGGGGTGGTACTGCACGCTGAAGGCGGAGGCCGATTTGTGACGAATTCCTTCGACCGACTGATCGTTGAGGCTCCGGTGCGTCACTTCAATGTCCGCCGGAAGCGTATCCGGATCGACTGCGAACCCATGATTCTGGCAGGTGATCTCGACCTTGCCGGTCGCAAGGTCTTGCACCGGGTGGTTGGCTCCTCTGTGGCCGAATCTCATTTTGTAGGTTTTTGCTCCACAAGCGAGTGACAGCAGCTGATGCCCGAGGCAAATGCCGAAGATCGGTTTTTCGCCAATCAAATCGCGGATCGTGTTGATTGCATAAGCAACCGGCTCCGGGTCGCCCGGGCCGTTGGAAAGGAACACGCCATCGGGCTTGAGGGCCAAGATTTCCTTCGCCGTCGTCTGGCCAGGAACAATCGTCACTCGGCAACCTCTGCTAACCAGGTGGCGAGGAATGTTCCACTTCATGCCAAAGTCCAAGGCAACCACGTGCGGGCCATCGGTTACGGCGTTGGTGCCACTGCTGTCGAGATGGGTCCATCGGCTGAGCGGCTCGCTCCAAGTGCTTTTCTCCGCTGGGGTGACCTCGCTCACCAAATCACGCCCCACGAGTCCAGGGGACGCTTTTGCCTTAGCGACAAGGCTCGCATCGTCCAAGTCCACCGTGGAGAGGACCCCCCGCATCGCGCCTTGCGATCGGAGCCGTCGCGTGAGTGCCCGGGTGTCGATCGCTTCAATCGCTACGACGCCCTGGGCCTTCAAATAATCAGAAAAACTCTGCTCACTACGAAAATTGCTCGTCACACGACTATGCTCACGAACCACAAATCCGGCGACCTGGGCCTTCGTACTCTCAGCATCCTCTTGGTTGATCCCGTAATTGCCGATCTGGGGGTAGGTCATCGTGACGATTTGGCCACGGTAGCTCGGGTCGGTGAGCACCTCCTGATAGCCGGTCATGGAGGTATTGAAGCAAACCTCGCCATTGGCTTCGCCATCGGCACCAATCGATACGCCGGCGAAAACGGTACCGTCTTCCAGAGCAAGCTTAGCAGGGGGCATCGGAGGGGGAGTTTTTATAGGGGGAAGCGGGGAGGACGGAGGCCAGCTCATGGCTGCGATCTAGGCAATTGTCGCCTCCCACCGGCGACTCTTCAAGTGCTAAGCCTGGGAGATTAGGCGAGCGGTCGGGCGTCAGCCCCCCGAAAGTAGCAGTGGCATCGTTGCCACAGGGGACCCTCGGGGGGGCTGACGCCCGGCCGCTCGCCTACGATCCGCCCACACTAGCTCCGCCGGGTCCCCCTTCGCCAAGCGATCCAGCCGCCGACCAGCAGAGGCCCCGCAGGCAGGTCGGGGGTCGTGGCCAAGACGAACAACCCGCGCTGGAAGGCGTACTGCGGGGCGTTTCCGTCCACAAGCCAGGCGATGGTCGCCCAAGCCACAATCGCTAGGAGCCCCGCTCCACCGATCAGCGTCGCCCAGCGTCCCAGGCGAGCGTTCGCCTGGGGCGATAGCCAATGGCCAACGAGGATGACCAACGGGGTGATTAGGGTGAACAAGAGCAAATGGTAGCCGAGCAGCGCCTCGGGGACCGCCGCACACCCCCAAGGGCCGCAAATGTTGTGGCCTATCGAGAGATTCGCTTGGTGCAATCGGGTCGAGCCGTACAGGGCCGCCCCCCACACCGTCAGCCCTACGCCAAAGGCGAGAAGACGGGCGAGCCGATTGGGTGCTGTGGCGAGCCTGGACATGCCTTCTTCTTAACCTCTCCTACCTGCTAGCGTCTGTAAGGGGGCTCTCCAATCGGAAAGAATATCAGCCTATCCGCGTCTCCACGAGAAAGGATAGGCGAGCGGTCGGGCGTCAGCCCCCCGAAAGTAGCAGTGGCAGCGTTGCCACAGGGACCATCGGGGGGCTGACGCCCGACCGCTCGCCTACGGACCACTCTGCTGGCAGTGCTATCGCTTGGGTCCGACGCAATTAAGATTTCTCTTCTCGAATTTACGCGTGGATGCTACGCTTGCGATCCCGATTACCCACGGCTTGGCGTGCGCCCGCACGCTCCTGAGCTGTTCGGCCCATCCCCCCGTTTACGGAGAAGACCGTTATGGCCCGCATGGACGCGGATCGTATTGATCGAACTACAGCTATCGCACCTCGTCGGCGTTGGATGCTTGCCTCGGCTGCGGCAGTTGTAATTGCCGCTAGTCTTGTCGCGCGCGGCGTTGTGGGAACTTCGACTGCCGAAGCCCAATCGCTCGCAGCAAAGCAACAAAAAAGCCA
>JAJRUA010000085.1 GCA_024278035.1 Planctomycetota bacterium
CGTCGTGCCCCCTTTGAAAGGACTCGCACTTCGTGCTCGAAGGCAACAACGGCGGAGCTTCTTCGGATTTCCGCTCGCGCAGGACAACCCTTCGTGCTCCCGCACCGGCTCCGGAAATTTCCCACTGAGCCTTCAGCTGGAATATCTTCCGAACCGGCCGCCACCTCCCAGGCTGTTCGCTTTTTCCCGCTTCGCGGGAGAACGCTCACATGCCAAAAGCTTGCAGAAGCCCGACCGGGGCAAGGCCCGCCAACCAAGTTGGCACGCCTTGCAACCCCGGCCCGAGCTGCCCTGTCTCCTGCTTCCCTTCGCGGCTGGACGCCCGCTTCGGGGCGCTCCGCATCGTGTCGCCTGGACGGCGACACCGCCCTGGACGGGCTTCTGCGGCAGCCCCGCTTGGGCGGGCCGTGCCGCCGGGGCCTGAACGGCCCCTTTGTCCGAACCGGCTGAGCCGGCCGAGCCGACTGGGGTCGGCTGCGGCCACTTTTGGGTCCTCCGCTTGAACGCTCCGGCCCTTTTCGGGCGGCCTGGACGGCCGCCCTCGCGGCACCCGACATGGCACCACATCCTGCCGCTCCGGGTGAGCTTTCTGGTGCTCTGTTTTCCTTGCTAAGCCTTGGCAAACAGCACACTTACGCTCCTTGGGGCGTCCAAGTGTCAGCTATGAGAATGGCGCGACACTCGGGTCTACTAAACCGACAAATCCTCGCTAAAATATGTTCATTCACCGTTCTTGCTTGCGACGCCCCATGACCACATTACAGCCGCGAGACAATGAGATCCTCAGCGCTCTTACGCTCAAGGTACGACTGTTTTCACTTGATCAGATGGCAGATGCTTGGTGGACCGCCACGCGCTCGGGCCGCGACAATGCTCGAAAACGCATGTCAGCACTTGTTCGCCTTGGCCTTCTCGTACGTGTTCACCCTCTGGCCAGGCCACTATCCGATCTGCACGCGCCACTTGTGCGTTGGGCTCCGAAGGAGAAGGCTCCGGATTTCACCGCCTTGGCCTGGCTGCTCGAATCGCGCAACAACACCGCTCCATGTCGCACCACGTGCTATATCGCATCACGCCGAGCCGCATCGCTTTTCGGCGGCGCCGCGCAAGGTGAACTCAAGCATGACTACCAGGCCACGCACGACCTCGGCCTGGCGGCCGTGTACCTTCATTTTCGAAGGCACCTTCCCGAGCGCGAATCGAAATGGATCGGCGAGGATCTCCTGCGACCACACTACCGAAGAAAAAAACTGCCGGACGCGGTGCTTGCCGTGGCTCCTTCCGCCGCGCCCGAATTGGTTATCGAATTTGGCGGTGCCTATGACCGCCGACGTCTTGATGCTTTCCACCGGGATTGTGCCAACAAACAACTTGCTTATGAAATCTGGTAATTGATGAACGAAAAACCCAAACGGATTCGTCTCGGTGAACGCGACTACGATATTTTCGAGCACTTGCTTAAGTACCGTATGACCACCCGCGAAGTCCTCCACAAGTTGTTTTTTGACGACAGCGATCCCAATGCCGTCACAAAAGTTACTTCGCGATTGGTTCGCCACGGTTACCTCAACAGGCACACTCTCTATGAGCCCCGGACCTATTTCACCTTGGGCATCCAAACGGTTTCCCTTTTTGGCATAAGCCCGAAGAAAACACGAGCGCTCGGCACTCAGTCCTTGCCTCAGCAACTGGGAATCCTCAATTATTGTTGCCTTTCGGAAACTCCTCGCGAACGCCTCCGAATTGCCGATGTGCAGCGTCAATACCCGACCATCATCGCTAAGAAAGTCGACTCCAGTTCTTACTACATCGACTACGACGGCAAAACCACGCGCTTGGCACTGATGCGCGTCGATCTCGGCGGCCCCCCGGCCCACGTCCTCCGAAAATGTCGCAGCGATATCGCCGTTCGCCAGAATCATCCACCGCTTCGCGAGCTGATCGAAACCCATCGTTTCCTGATTGCAATTATCACCGCCCATGAAGAGAAGAAGACCATGATCGAACATGCCCTGCGCCGGCATACCTGGCCGATCCAGTTTCGCGTGGAAGTGGTCGCCGATCTTGCACATCTTCTGACACGTCCCGGGGCAACCCAATGAGACGATCCTTTTTTCCCTACGACCGCTGGATAGAAACGCGACGACATTGGCCTGATACGGCCGAGCAGTCGACCGAAAACCCGCTTCAGGAAGACCGCCTGCCGGACTCCTCTGCAATCGAGCTCGAATACGCCGCCATACAATACACGCCCAAGCAGAACTTTCGCTTCTCGCTTAAGCAATTCGCTATTGCGGCTTTGTTTTGCATCCAGTTCTTCGTGTATGAGCATATTTTCAATTTCATTTTCATGTGGGTGCACTGCATCCTCACCACGGCCTCTCTTGCAGCCTTTCTGTTCGCTGCTTCCACCAAGCCCCGAGGGTTCTGGCTTTGGGCCGTCATTTTCCTCCTGTTTCCGCCAATCGTTCTCCTATCCTTCTCGTTTCGGGACCCCTCGTTCAGTTTATTGATTGCCGCGCTAACCGCCCTTTATCTGGCGGATCAATTCGCCAAACACCATTTTTTCCTGCACACCACCGTCCCTGTTCCCGCAAGCACCGCCAAGACTCTTCGCTTTCTCTGGTGGTTCCGGTTTTTCCCTCTGTTCAACAAACCCGCTGGATTCGAGTTCTACGGTCTGCCATTCTTCATAGTCGTCTATCTTTTTCTTCACATGCTGGCTCTCTTGCCAAAAGTACAAACCGGCCACTATTTGATATCCCTATCGGTTTTTCTGCCAGCTATGGCCGTTCTGCCCCTAAGTCCTTTTTTCATTGAACCTGTTGTTGCTTTCTTATCCAAACGGCCGTACATCGGTCCGCTGCGAACCCTCCGACACTTCTACTACGCCGTAATCAGTTGGTTTACGTACAATCGACGTATGATCCGCTATCCCGGAACATTTCAAAGTCCGGCGGGAACTTCACGAGCCCGTTGCTGGATGGCAATCGCCTGCATCGCCCTTTTTTCATCCGGTGTGACCTCCTTTTTCAGTCGGCACCGCGACCGCATTCGCACGACACCTCCCAGTCCCCAGGTTTACGACAAACAGGGCAACCTCGTTTGGCCCATACCCAAGCAACCGATACAGCCGGAGCACGAACTCACCTGGCAGCAACGAATCAGCAGACACAGGTACCGCCGCGAGAAAATCGCCGCAGGCGAGGAAGATCCTTTTCCCGAAAATACACCCCCACCACCCGAGAACGTCCAAAACATCCAATTGGAGCCCTATCAAACGGCCCTATTCGAAAGGATGTCGCCGGAAGAGAAAAATAGGTATCTCAAGCACCTCGCCACCCGCGACTTACCGCCTCCCGAGGTCGATATCTGGGCTCCCTTGGTACGCATGACCGATGAGGCCGATATCGACTCTCCTATGTGGCGTCTGTCCGCATACATCATTTATGCAGCCGATTACCTTTCCATTGTTCCGTATTTCATTATCTCACTCGTTTTTCCCCCTGTGCTGATGCTGAGCTGCATTTTTGTCGTCACCGCTCGAAGCATCGCCTACGCCGGGGAAAACTTCGGCTCCCACCTTCCAGTCCAAGAAGCCAACAATCCGGCACTCTCCGGCACTGTTGCACGAATGCGCGCATCCCAAGACGCCCGGGAACGCGAATCCCTGTTTCTCGGCACCAATGCCTACGACGGTATGCCCGTCATCGTTCCACGCTCGGTTTTTAATGAACATGCCCATCTGCTGGGCGATTCAGGTTCCGGAAAAACCTCGCTCGGCATGACCACGCTCATCAATCAGCTGATTCAATTCGGCGATTCTTCCCTCGTGGTCATCGACCTCGAGGCCGACGACTTAGCGCTTTTCGAGGCTACCCGAGAAGCGGCCGAACAAGTCGATGCAAAACTCAAAGCGCACAACCCCGACGCTCGATACCCGTTTCGTTGGTTTACCAACGAAATGCACCGCTCGACTTACGCCTTCAACATCCTCACCCAGACCTGCTTCGAGTCCCTTACACCTTACCAGCGAGCCGATATCCTGACGCTCGCCATGGGGCTTCAATACGGCACGGACTATGGCCGGGCTTATTTTGCTGATGCCAACATCGAAATGCTTCATCAGGCCTTGGCGGAAAACCCATTTGTATCGTCTTTTATCGAACTCAATCAAATCCTCTCCCGGCGGCAATCCCTGCGCATGACATCCGAGCTTCGCCGAGCCGCTTCCCACCTGCACGCTGTTATCAGCCGCTTGGCAAGCTGTCAGCCGATTAACGCCGTCAATCCCAGCGAGCACCCCGAGTCGGTTCTCGAAAACGCCATCGACCTTGTCGATGTATTCATGACTCCGCAGGTGCTCTATTTCCATTTACCCTCGCTTGTGGGCACCACTTCAAGCGCTGAAATCGCTCGCTTCGTCGTGCATTTGCTTCTTGCTTCTTCGAAAACCGTGGGCCCCAAGCGAAAACAGGTCTATCTGTTTATCGACGAGTTCCAACGCATTACGGCCGCGAACCTGGAAATCATCCTTCAGACTGCCCGGAGCATGAACGTGGGCGTGATCCTCGCCAATCAAACCATGTCCGATCTTAAGCAACCCGGTGTGGACCTGGTCTCCGCTGTCGAAGCAAACACACGCTACCGCCAAATATTCGCCGCATCCGATCTTGCCGCCTTGCGGCAAATCGTCGAAAGCTCCGGCGAAACCATCATTCACAGCCGAGCTTGGACCGAATACCTCGGCGCCATAGGTGTCTTTGGCGGTGGATGGGGACGTACCTACGCAGAGACGATTTCCCCCAGGCTTCGGGCAAACGACGTCATTCTCGCATCCGACCACCCCCTGCAAAGCATCCTTTACATCCGCCGTGGAAAAGACTTCGCCCAGTTCGGCGGTTTTCCATTCGTGCTGACTTCAAGCCATAGCGTGGATCAAGAGGTGTACGAGCGCCGAAAAAACGCTTCGTGGCCAGAAGGAGGTGAGGGAACTCTTTGTCCGACTCAACCAGGAACTCCTCCACCGAAATCACCCTCTTCGGTCCTTGCACAATGCGGTGCCGATCCCATTCTTGAAGACACGCCCGCGACCGATTCTCCGCAGGTCCCATCTCAGTCTGTCAGTGACCTTGGCGAAGACGCTACCGACGACAAAACACGCCCGAATGCAGCCCCTTCACGCACTTCCTCCGAACAACCCGACGATCCTTTGGACCAAGGCTGGAAGGAAGTGCAAACTCGCCGCAAGCAACAGAAACGTAAGAAACGCCCCCAAGACAAATATCGAAAACAAGATTCCCCATCTTCCGACTCGGAAAAAGGAACATCCAATGACTGAAAACACTCCCCGTGACACGCCTGACCAACACGTCGCCGCCATCAGCAAGGAACGACTCTTATTGCTCACCGGTATCATTGTGCTCGGCGTCATACTCGCGTATTTCTACACCAGCTCCAATTCGACCAACAACGCTCTCCGGCAGCAGAATATTCAGCTCAAGAAAAACGTGGAAAACACCAAGGCACTTCTTGCCGAGCTCCAGCAAGCCAAGCTTCAACGCATTCAAGAACAAGCCGCCAACAAAACCATTGTCGATCAACGCCTTTCCGAGCTCGATGATGCAGAGCAAAAACTCCAAGACCTCCGAAGTGAAATCAAAACATACCTTTCCACTGAGGCTGATTTGCATAACGGGCCGCTCGGGCGCCGCATTGCTACCAACCCCGATGCACTTCGGCAATACCGTGCACTCGCACCCGATACCAAGCCCGATGCCTTGCTTCCCGACAAGCTCAAGGCGCGCCTCGACGTGCTCAGGCAACCCCTGCTTCAGTCAGTTGCTGCCAACACCAAATCCTTCAAGCTTGCTCCCATGTTTGAACAGACTCTCCACGATATTCAAGTACAAATCAGCGACACCCTGGTTGAGGTTCGAACCAGAAACGCCCAACTCCAGGCCATCATCGCTCAAGCCCCCTCCACACCAGCTCCGGATGCGCTCTCACTCGATGCCGCGCTTGAGAAACTTGAGCAAGAAGAGACGATCAAGCAGAACAAACGAGTTGTCGAAGAAGTTGCCAAGGTTCGGGAAGAGTTCACGAGAAAGCTCGCCGAGCAAATCGCTGAAACCGAACGTTTGAAGAAGCAGCTCGATTTGGAAATCGACAAACGTAAGCGAGAACTCGCCCTGCAAGAAAAACAGCAGGCAATCCAAGACCTTGCAACCAAAGAACAAATCGGAAAAAAGCAACATGAAATGAAAGCTGCTCGCGAGAAACTCCTGCGCGACTTCGCGCACGACCTTTCCGAAATCAAATCGCTCCTCAAGCCGTTCATCACGCCCGGACGTTTTCAGCCAAACGGACACATCCTCCAACTCTCCACAAAGACTGAGCCGATTTCCCTTTCCAAGCTAAACGGAGCGGGCGTTCTCGCTCCAACGGTGCTTGCTCAGCAAAAACTGTGGGGGCTCATTTCCGCAAACCGCGCTGACGAGCGTCCTTTGGGCGCTTTTCCGCCTTATGTAGGCGGTTACCAGAACTGGGTCAATACCCAGCAAACCATCGCACGTGCCCAGGAGCTTCTTATCAAGTACGGCGAGCTGATGGTGGAAAAAGGGATGCTCGCCCCGTAACCCGGCAAAAGCGCAAAAGAAAATCCCGCCTTATGTTTGACTGCCCGGCGGGAGGGGACAGCCCGCCTTATGTTTTGCTGCCCAGCGGGAGGGGGCAGGCTGCCTTACGTTTCTCTTCCCGGCAGCTTGGGGAAGTGTTTTCGCTTGTGTATCCGATAGCACGCCCCTGGCCGAGCTTCAGTCTCCGCCTGCGTGCCTATTCTGCTCTCTCAAGCCCCCATTTTACTCTCCACCATTCCATCTGAGTACACCCCTCGCAAAGCCCCCACTCGGGTTGGCCTCCAGCTCCAAAAAAGTACGGCCCCGTAACGTTCGGCCGAATCGTCACATGCTGGGCATTTTTCTCTAGCTCCAGGCCTGTTTTTTCGAATCCGCCGCGCCCGAGCGGCCATCGAAACCTCTTAGTGCCGCACGGTTTCCTTTCGGCACCCCATCATTTGGCTGTTCTCTCTCGTGTTTTCTCTTCGAGTTGTCAGTAATTCCCGGCGTTTAGCAGGTGAGGGGAGAGTAGGCCGAGGCTTCCTCCGGCTCCACCGCCCGCAGAGCGCCGGTGGTGCAAATTGGTTCTCTTTTCAAGGTTTTTCACCCCCAGATTCTTACTTCCAAAAGGAGATTTCCAATGACAAATCTCATGCGTGCAAGCAACGAGCTTTTTCGTAGGAATCCCGACGAGTGCTTTCCCTCGCTCTCCGCGCTTGCAGAGCACTGCTACCGCCAGCAACAGGAGAGCCGCGAAATCTGGAAACCACCCACGGAACTGGCCGCAAACGCCGTCGATACTTCTCGACTCGTACTTGCAGCGGGGGACGATGGTGCATTTCAGATGAATGACTGGAGCTTCTCACAGCTCTGTCGTCTGGCTCGTGTGGGAAAGGATACCGTAAACCGCCTTTCTCCCGAAACGGCGGCGCGGGTGTTTCAGGAAACGCTTCCGCAAGGACAGAAACCCCTGCAGCTCTTTACCGAGGGCGCATCGCTTCGGTCCATCCACGCGGCAAGCTACACCCGGCTCCACAACACCGAGCTGTTGTCGGTGATCCAGGAGTTTGCCACGGATTTCGA
>JAJRUA010000086.1 GCA_024278035.1 Planctomycetota bacterium
ATGAAAGCTCAGCAAGAAGTTGCTTTTAAGAATCTAGAAGATGCGACGATTACCTCACCCATCGCGGGAACCATCGTCAAGCGACTTGTCGAAGTGGGTGAGTCGGTTAGTCCCAACACCATCGTTTTTGAAATCGTTGAAAACGATCGACTCCGCCTCGTCGTGAACGTTCCTGAGTCGTGTGTTCGCGAATTAGAAATACGTCGTCGCCAAGTCAGGGCAGCTCGGTCAGGGGAAATAGCTGTTGCCGATCCGGAAGAAAAAGTCTTTCGCGCTCGTATCCAGCTTGCTGGCAAAAATGTTTACGGCCAACCCTGGCCGCCAATCGATGCCGAAGTTTTCCGCATTGCAGAAGTGGCGGATACGGATACGGGGCTGTTTGAAGTGGAAGTGTTAATTCCCAACGAGGAGCGGCTTTTGCGACCCGGCATGGTCGCCACAGCAGAAATCGTCACAAGCCGCATCCTTGCCTACAAAATCCCTGAACCGTCGGTCCTCTTTCGATCGAACCAAACCTACTTGTTTTCCGTCACAAGCGAGCCTTCGGAGATGAAGGTCATGTTCTGGGGCACCGGTGAGTCCGCCCTTCTTCGCGCCCAAAGGCACGACCTTATCACCTGGATCGATCAGGGCGAGTCGATCCTGCTGCCCGTCTCGTCGATCGAGATCGAAACGTTGGTCACCCGCGGCCAACAGCGTCTGCGCGATGGACAGTTGGTGCGTATCCTTGAGCAAGAAAAGGAAGGAACCGCTACACCTTCGGCGGGTATTCGGCCAAGGCCAAATCACCAAGTTCCCCAAGAACCTAAGAGGTACTGAATTACCACGGAGATCACAGAGGACACCGAGAAAAAAGAGTTCGACGCGGATGAACGCGGATTGCCACGGAAGAGTGAACGTATTGGGCAATTTCATTATCGCTTTCATCCAATTTGATTTGCATTTCCGTTCGTTAATTCCCGTATCCGTATCCGCGTAAATCCGTTCAATCCGCCAATATAGCTACACTGGTCCGCGTCTAATTCTTCTTTCCTTCTTTCTATACGATCTCCGTGCCCTCCGTGGTGAAACGCGTTTTTCCTTCGTAAATCCTTCCTCCCGTTACCATGCAAATCAGCAATGCCGCCATCGATCGTCCCCGCATGGTTGCGGTTTTGACGCTCCTCGTGTTGCTGATGGCGGTCTATGCGGCGATGTTCACGTCGGTTCAGCTTGAACCAGCGATTTCTAAAGCGGTGATTTTGGTCGTCATCCCCTACCCGGACGCCCAACCGACCGAAGCAGAGAATGAAATCGCCCGCAAAGTGGAAGACGCCCTGAGCGAGTTGCAAAGTGTGGACTTCCTTGCCTCGACCAGCATGCGTGGTTCGTCGGTGACGCAGATCATCTTCCTGGACGGCGTGACACCCGACGATGCACGCCGCGAAGTCAAAGACTTGGTCGATCGAATACGCAACGAATTGCCTTCCGGGCGCGAAGTGCAGCCGATCATTACCGATGTCGATTTTGCCAACTTGCCGCTGATGCTCGTCAACATCACGCCGCCTGAGGGCTTTGACGAACGGGCTCTTAAAGTGATTGCCGAGGATGTGCAGGATCAAATTGAAACAGTCGATGGCGTTGCCAATACGCAGCTCTTTGGCGGGAAAGAACGGGAAATTCAGGTCAATGTGAACCCCGATCTGGCGACCGAGTACGGCGTGACCTTGGCCGAATTACGACAAGCGCTCGAGGCCTTTCATGCCGAGATTCCTGCCGGATCGTTCCAGACCTCCCATTTCGATCGACAGGTGCGTAACGAAACCAAGCTACGTGGTGTCGATGATATTGCCGAGGCGGTGGTTCGATCCGAACAAGGGCGAGTGATCCGCATTCGCGACGTAGCCAAGGTGGTCGATGGCTATAGGCGTGTTCTCAATTCGGCTGAGTTCGATGGCCATGCGGGGGCGACGATCATCGTCAACAAAGAGTCGGGCATCAACACGCTTGGCGCCGCGCGAAGAGTGAAGTCGATCGTCGAGACGCTCCGCGTTCAGTATCCGCACCTCAAATTCGATACGACCCGCGATGCTTCGAATGACATTTGGGTCATGTTCCGCGTGCTTGGCTCAAGCGCCATTTTCGGGGCGATGTTAGTGCTAATCATCCTCGCCTGGGCGATGGGTTTGAGGATTTCGATTTTGGTGTTGCTCGCTATTCCGCTGAGCACATCGGTGGCCCTCATTTTCTTGTTCTTTGCGGGCGTGCCCATCTCGAACATGGTGATCTTCAGTTTTATTCTCGTCCTCGGCATGGTGGTGGATGGAGCGATCATTGTTGCGGAAAATATCCACCGGCATATCGAACGGGGCGAAGACCCGGTGGACGCCGCCAAGGTTGGCATTGCCGAAGTGGGCATCCCTGTGATCGCCGCCGATTTAACGACGGTCGCCGCTTATTTGCCCATGCTTCTCGTGCCGGGCATCATGGGCGATTTTATGAGCGTCATGCCGAAGGTGGTGAGCGTTGCCCTTATCGGATCGATGCTGGTGGATCACTTTGTGATCCCCACCCTAGCCGCCCGTTGGTACAGCAAGCGGGAACCGGAGAAGCCGACCCACGTCCTCCACGAAGGAAGTCGTGCTCGACCGAAACTTGGTTATTTTACTCGGGCCTACGCCAAAACGCTTCGCTTCGCGCTCGATCGCCGAGCGTTTGTTCTGATTTGGGTCTTGCTCGCTTGCTGGGGAGCGAAGATGCTGATTGGCCATCTTGGCTTCGACTTTTTCCCTGCCAGTGATCGAGGCCTGTTTATCGTCAAATACGAGCTACCACTCGGCTACAGTGTCGAAGAGACGCTTGCCGCTTCCCACCGCATTACAGAGCCACTCGAACGATGGCGTGAGACGGGCGTTCTACGGCATTTTGTGACTTCGGTTGGTTCCTCGGGGGCGCTGGCTATGCGAATTGATGACGACGCTGCGGCAGGCCCTGAGTTCGGACAAGTCCAAGTAGAAATGCTGGCACCTATGGACCGGTCGGTTAGCCAAACCGAGGTGATTGAGTACCTACGTGAGAACATTCGCCCTCTGCCCGGCATGAAGTTCACGGTCGAAGAGGTCAAAGATGGTCCTCCTGGTGGCGCTGAGGTATCCGTCCGGCTGACCGGCAAGAACCTTGACCAACTGGGCCTTGTGGCGAAGAAAATTGCCGCCCAACTTATCGAGTTGCGTGGCACGGTGGATGTCTCTACCGATTATCGCCCCGATAGTCCGCAACTGATTGTCGAGCCCAAGTCCGATATCATCGGCCTGTTTGGCATGACGGATGCTCAAGTGGCCGAAGCGGTGCAGATCGCCATTGCCGGAGACAACCGGATTCAGATCACACTCGACGACGAAGATATCGATCTGCGCATTCAGCTCGCTCCTGAGTTCCGGCGTAGCCCCTCCGACCTCAATCGACTGATGCTCAAAGGACCTGGTGGCCAGATGACAACCATCGGATCGGTGGCTGATCTTCGGCGTGATACGGGGCTGTTTAGCATCAACCGATATGAGCGGAGTCGAGCGGTTGTTGCCAAGTGCAATGTGGATGATCCTGTGACGCCAGCCGACGTGTTTGGCGAGCTAGCGAAGAAGATTCTTCCCGATCTTGGTTTCCGTTCTATCGACGGAGGAGAAAAAACAATCGAAGGGTACAGCAAAACCTACTTCGGCGGCGCGACGACGCTTGCCGAAGGGTTGCAAGCAGAGTTCACTGGCGAAAACGACGAACGCGACAAGAACTTTGGCTACATGCTCTGGAGCATGGTAATTGCTGTCGTGCTGATTGCGGCAATTCTGGCCGTCCAATTTAATAGTTTCCGCCAATGTGCAATCGTCATGGCGGCGGTGCCACTCTCCTTCATCGGCGTGGTTCTCGGCATGTGGGCCACCGGTTTTCCTTTTAGTTTGGCGACGTTCATTGGCCTGGTGAGTCTCACCGGCATCGTCGTCAACGATGCGATCGTGCTGGTTGATTTCACGAACCAAGCTCGCAAGCATGGCATGAAAGTACGAGAGGCATTGATTGAGGCCGGCGTCAACCGATTGCGACCGGTGCTGCTGACAACGGTCTCTACCATTGGCGGCCTTTTGCCCTTGTTTCTCAATGTCTCGGGCGGGGCCGAGTTTTGGCAACCCCTCACCGGTGCCGTCATCTTCGGGCTCGCTTTTGCGACAGTCTTGACGCTTGTCGTCATCCCCTGCTGCTACAGTGCGGCTTATATTCGA
>JAJRUA010000087.1 GCA_024278035.1 Planctomycetota bacterium
AAAGTGCCTCCGGCAGCCGATTCGTGGAAACCTTGCTCACCACGATCGAAACCTGTCGACAGCAAGATCGAAACGTCTTTGATTTCGTTACCCAAGCCGTTCAAGCCCGCTTTGATGGGGAAAACTCGCCATCGTTGCTTCCCAGGGCGTGAACGGTTACCATGCGAGGCGTTGGAAATTTGCCATTCAGTTGCGAAAGGAGCCGCTATCGCTGCGAAATGTAAAAACAAAACCCGTGACAGAAGAATTGGTTATGCCGTCTTGATTTTATTGCTGATTTCTTTAACAACTGTCCAAGTCAATGCCGTCGGACCTGCAATAACGACACGTATCTCGACCGATATCGTGTTGCAGCGACTTTTTATCGATTCCGAGGGGAAGTTTGCCTGCATTTTTGGCCAGCCGTCACAAACCGGGCATCGCATTACCTCCCTACTTGCTGGCCCGCCCAAGCAGTTGATCGTCATTGACTTGAAGAAAGGTAAGGTGGTTGCTAAGTGCCCTAGTGTTGGCGAAATCCGCACAGCGTTGGTCGATGATAAGCAAATCCTTTGGGCACCAAGCAATGTGAATCTTTTGAGGCGACTTCGGTTCGAGGGCTCTGGTCGTCCCGAAGAAATAGTGCTTGAGGCCTCGGTAGAGCAGATATTCGGGCTTGGTCCCAACGATTTCGGAATGGTCCAAAAGAGCGATCGAACCACAGGCATCGTATCAATCTACGATCGAAAGACGCTCAAAAAAAATGAACTGCACCCCTTGTCGGAGATGCTAGTCCGCTTGGTTCATCGAAATCGAGGTGGACCGATCGTCCAACTAGGAGATTCGATGTTGTATTTGAATGGACGCATCGTCAATCTGGTCGATGGAACCAATCGTTGTTTTACTGTCACGCATAACCCGCTTCCTAGGGTAGATGGAAAAAGAGGACAAATTAGCTTCCCGTCCCACGACTCTTTTGGCGATACTTATTGGCGCCGCTACTTTACAAGGTCTTCTGAAGTGTCGCAATTTGCCGGAATGGGGAAAATCCGTAGCCATCGCTCATGGACTTGGCTTTCGCAAACGCATCCTCTCTTGGTGTCGCTTGGCACTTCCCGTCCCAACCAGCGACAACGCACGGTAATGCTGTATATCGAATTACAGGACTTAGTCCATGGACAGGTTCTGCAGAGGATCGATTTGTCAGAGCCCGTCAAAATTGACGGGCACCGCCTCCCACATGCGCAAACGGCAATTCGAATGGGAGGAAATACCGTCTTAATTGCTGTCTGGGACGATGTTTTTATTGCCAAGTTGCCCAAGCAATATCTTGAGGACGATGTCTTGGACCCCCTGCGGCTTCTGTATCCTTCGATTCCAATCGTTGACATTCCGAAAACACTGGACTTCCAATTATCTGCAAAGGGAGGCAAATCGCCTTTGCGTTTTAGTTTAGCCTCAGAAGTTCCAGGGGTGACGATCCACTGCGAGACAGGCAAAGTAACGGTCGACTTTTCCGAAGGTTGGCAGGCGCTTTGCGAAAAAATAGGCATCAGCACGCACTACAATACTGGTCCCACGTCGCCTTATATCAATGGAATGCTGTTTTCAGATTTCTTTGGAACAAAGGCCGTTAAAGGTAAAATGCTGGTATCGCTTCCGGTTGAATTTACCGTTGCTGATCAAAGTGGCCAGAAAGACAGGATATTCGTATCGCTGATTGCTAAAGCTCCAACCGATCAGTACAAGAAGGCGAAACAATTAGCCATAGACTCGCAAAATCCGGTTCCGCTCAAGAGAGGTAAACAGCCAGGAACCGACTCGGAAAGTCCAAGTTTTTGGGAGCGATTTTTCAAGTAAGAAATGAGTCAAGTAGGGTGGGCCTAGCGATGCTTGGCGAGCGGCCTACCGATGAACCTACGGGCGAAGACGCCAGCAAAGCGACAGGCCGACCAACGAAAGGGCCGTTTAGCCGGTCGTTTGGCACATGGATGGTGTGGTTATCGATGGGCCTCCTACAATCATTTCGCTATACACCCACCGCTCGCCAAGCATCGCAAATAGCAAGGACTCAAGTTGCAGAAACCTACTTGAAAAAACGTCTGGATTGGCGTTCATTAGCGGTTCCCTATGGCTTTCGTCGTGAACGGTTACCGCCTTGGCCTATTCAACCTTCAGTTCAAACGGCATCAGCACGGCGACCGGCTCGTGGGAAAATACCTTGCGGAGCCACGCGAGGCGTTGGAGGGCGTCGCTTAGCTCGGGCATCGCTCCGCCCAGGCTGAGGTTGTGGTGGAGAGCGGCTTTAATTTGAGAACGGACCTCTTTCTCTGCTTCGGTGTCACCGAAGAGCGACTCGAAAAAATCGACCGCTTCAGGGTAGGTGTCGATCTTTACTTTGTCGTCCGGGTCGAGGCCGGCCAGCTCTTTTGCTCCGGCGATCGCGGCGCGAAGATCGCCCAACTCGTCGATTAACCCAAGTCGTTTCGCTTGGCGACCCGTGTAGACACGGCCACCGCCCAGCTCTTGGATTCGCTCTTGCGTGAGGCCTCGGCCTGCGGCCGCTTTGGCCGTGAACTGGTCGTAGGTGTCTTCCATCATCGAGAGCAGTACCTCTCGCTCTGAGTCGGTGAACTTGCGGAGCGGGCTAAAGAGGCCACTGTTTTTGCCACGACTCACGAGGTCGCTGGTGATGCCCATCTTGTCAAGCAAGCCGCGGATAGCCATTTTGCCGCCGACCACACCGATCGATCCGGTGACAGTCGTCGGCTCTGCATAAACGCGGTCGGCCCCCATTGAGATATAGTAACCGCCGCTTGCCGCCACATCGCCCATGCTGGCAACGACCGGGATGTCGATCTCTTCGATCTTGTTCCAGATCAAGTCGCTTGCTACAGCCGACCCGCCTGGGCTATTGACTCGCAAGACAATGGCGACGGTCCGCTTGTCGCTGGCCGCCTTTTCAAGGGCTTCGATCAGGGTGGTCGAGCCGATCGAGTTACTTTCACCGAAAGGATCGACTTCGCTTTCTCCTGTCACGATCGGACCGACGGCATAAACAATGGCGATTTTATCTCCCCGTGGTCCTCGCTTTTTGCCACCACCTGCCATCAGGCCGAGCAACTTGAAGAACCCGGTAGGACCACTGAAGTCCGTATCGACTTCCTTCTGGCCATAATTGCGAACGTAGACCGCCCGGTCCACTTTGTGTTGCTGAGCAAGCTGTTTGCGGAGCGTCTGGCTGTAGGCGATTCGGTCGACGAGGCCCGCCTCTTTGGCTTGTGTTGCGGTGAGCAGGCCCCGGTCAATCGCTTCGATGGCGGCGGCTCGGGTCATTGGCCGTTCCATGGCGATCGTTTCGATCATCTGCTGATACAAATCATCGATCAGCGAGGTGATGTTTTCCTTCACGGGCTTACTCCAGCGACGGCGAGTGAACGGCTCGGCTGCGCCTTTGGCATCGCCGACGTGGACGATGTCTGCCTTCACGCCGATCTTGGCCAAGAGGCCTTTGTAGAACAATGGCTCGGCTCGGACGCCTGTCAGCAACATGAAACCCGACTCTGGCATGACGATTTCATCGCAGGCAACCGCGATGAGGTACCCTCCGCCGGTAACGATTTCCAATTCGGCAACGGCCCGTTTACCGGTGGCGCGGAATCGCTTGATCGCTTCGCGAAGCTCATGCTGTTGCCCCCGGCCAAAGTCGGCCTCGCGAAGACGAAGTAGAAGTCCCCCGATGGAGTCGTCTTCGGCAGCGCGGTCGATTCGAGCGATCATCTTACGAAGGTCGATGCTAAGATCGCTAAACGGCCCCGAGCCTCCGGGCGACTCCGGCAAAGAGCCCTTGAGGCGAAACTCGGCGTAGCGGACCTTGGTCGGTTTCTTAGGCTTTTGCTTTTTTGTTTTCTTTGCCCCCGTTTTTTTCTGGGCCTTTTTTTCGACCTTCTTTTCCGTGGGCTTTGTCTCTTCGGTCTTCGTGGTTGGCTCCGCCTTGGATGGCTCCGCCTCGTCGGCTTTGTTAGCTTTGTCGGCTATGGTGTTCGTATCGGCGGTGGCGGTACGGTTGTTCGCCTTAGCGGCAGGCGAGGCGTCTGCCGTCGTTTCTTGTGCGAAACTGTTAGCCGTTGCTAGCAATAGGAGAACGGAGGAAAGCAACAGGCAAGTAGAGCGAATGAACATCGAAGTTCCTTGCTAATAGGGATTGCAAATAAGGGCTTGAGAGGGGGATTCGTCGGCAAGGGGCAAATCTTGCCCAGAGCCCGTAATCTTACCGTACAGCCAGGGGGAATGCAGTTATTTTTAGGACAATTCCCCTAGGAAGGGCTCCGCGCGTTTGGTACGGTCCCGCCTTGTAAAGTGACCCTGCTGCCCGTCCCGCCTGCGGAGAACGCACGATGCGTCCCCCTCGATTGCTGTCGTTTATCCTTGTATCCAGCTTTGTTTTTAGCTTCGCTCCAATCGCCACCGCCCAGTTCTGGAACCCGTTCCGCTCCAAGAAAACAGCCGAGCCGGTTGAGCAGGCGAGCTTTCAGGCACCGGCAAAAGGCGTGGAGGGCCCTATCGAGGGAACGGTGCGGCTCCAAGAAAAATCGGGCCCCTGGCTCATTATGGCTACCACCTTCTCCGGCGAAGGGGCCGAAGAACAAGCCCAAGACCTTGCCCAAGAGCTAAAACGCGATCACGGCCTTCCGGCCTACGTTCATCAAATCACTTTTGATTTCACCGGAGGCGATGCAACGGTCGGGCGAGGTCTCGACAAGTACGGTGCTCCGATCAAGATGCGTTATCGAAGTGGCGAGAAGCGGAAAGAATGGGCTGTCCTCATTGGCGACTTTCCCACGATTGATGATCCGATCGCTACGCGAACGCTTGCGATGGTCAAGACGATCCGCCCCGCCTCGCTCGACATGGGCGTCGATGGCCAAACGAGCCAAAATCTCGCCCAGATTCGTCGGCAACAACAAGCGGTCCTCGCCCGTCTTGGAAAAAGACCTGCTACCCAGGGGCCAATGCGAACGGCGTTTATGACGCGCAACCCGTTGCTTCCTGAGGAGTACTTTGTCCCTAAGGGAGTCGATAAGTTCGTCGCCAAGATGAACAAGGGGCTCGACCACAGCTTGCTAAAAGCCAAAGGCCGTTACTCGGTTAAAGTCGCCACGTTCCGCGGGCGTGGCATCTTACAAGGCGCGACCAGCGCCCGATCGTCTGCCACACGGCGAAAAAAACGGGGGAATGACCCTTTGGTCGAAGCCGCCGAAAACGCACACTTGCTTTGCGAAGCGATGCGCCGACAAGGTTGGGAAGCCTATGAGTTCCATGATCGGACGGAGAGTTACGTAACGGTCGGTTCGTTCGACACGGTGGCAAAAAATGGCCAAACGCCGCCGCTCCGTCAGCTTAAAAACCTCGCCTCGGTTCGCACGGAAGTGATCGAAATCATTCGCACCTTCGGAGCCGCCTACGATACGCCTGTGACGCCACTCCAGAAACAACGGGCTCCGACCAATATGGCCCGGGCTGAACAAGTGAAGCAAACGTTCAATGAGCTTTTCACAAGCGAAGTGGGGCAAACCGCCTCGGGTTACAACCCGAAGTACGCTCAGGTGCAGGTCGAGAAAGGAAAGCCGATGCGACCGATTCCGTTAGACATACATCCGCATGTGATTGAATCGCCGAAGAAGAGCGTCAGCAGCGCCTTCGCCTGGGGGCGTTAAAAAGCGTAGCGCGTCAACGTTGTTTTAGCGCTGCGTGAGAGCCGGGTCGTCCTCGACCCCGGCGGCCCTTGGGGTAAAGTTGAATCCAAGGGCCCCAGGGGGTCGAGGACGACCCGGCTCTCACATGCGCCTCTTTGACGGTAAGCTGGGGGCATGTCCACGTCTGCCCCCCCTTCCGCATCCCCGCTTGTCATCGGTTCTCGTAACACGAAGAAACGCGATGAGTTGGTCCATCTTGTCGGCCCGCATGGCCTTACGGTAAAAACGCTTGCCGACTTTCCGGACCTTACGCACGAAGTCGAGGAGGATGGCGATACGTTTGAGCACAACGCCCGAAAGAAGGCGACCGAGTACGCCAAGGCACTCGGCGAATGGGTCTTGGCCGACGACAGCGGCCTTTGCATTGATGCGCTCGATGGCGCGCCGGGCGTTTATTCGGCCCACTATGCGGGTACCCATGGCGCGGACGAAGCGAACAACGATCTTGTGTTAAAGAACCTTGCCGAGATTCCGCGGACGCAACGTGGGGCTCATTACGTGGCGGTGCTCGTCCTGGCGGATCCGACCGGTAAGGTTTGTGCTGAAACGCGGGGCGAATGTTTTGGCCGAATCACGATGGAGCGTCGCGGCACGGCTGGTTTTGGGTACGATCCTCTGTTCGAGGTCCGAGAATACCACCGTACGTTTGGCGAGATGGGCGGCGAGACGGGCTCGGCAATCAAGCGCGCCATCAGCCACCGGAGCCGCGCGATGCGGGCCCTGCTTCCGCAATTGATTAAGCAGATCAAAGAGCGTGATTACCCATCGCTCGCATGAGACGGTGCTGGGAGCGATGGTAGTTGGCCACCGCTTGGGTATAGGCATCGCGGGCGTCGGCTAGGGCGGAGATGGATTGCAGTAACTCAATCGGCAAGCCTTCGTTCGCGCGAATGCGCTGTTCGTTCAAATCATAGCTCTCTTTGGCAGCACCAATCGACTGGAGCGCTAGCTCCACTTGCTCCCGATAACTGGCCACGTCGGCCGAGGCCGCGACGACTTCCGAAGCGATGCGGTCTCGCAAGACTTCAAGGTCCAATTCCCGTTCATGCAATTCTCCGCGGCGTTGCCGATGGAGAGCGACGTTGCCGACCCCAAGGTTTTTCACTTCCCAAACGGCAAGTAAATCGACATCGCTTCGCCCAGCAGCCGAAGGGAACTCGGTCGAAGAGCCGCCGCCGAACCCGCCGGCGCTCGCTCCGACCTGTACGTTAGGAATCCAAGGTCGCCATTTTTCTTCTTTCACGCGGAAGCAGGCTGCCTGGTGACTTGCGATCGCCTGGGCGATTTCGGGGCGATTTTGCAGCGCCTCGGCAATCCTCGGGTTGGCATCGCTTGGGCCCTCGGTGTAGTCCATTGGCAAGACAAACTCTTCGACCGGCGCTAGACGCACTTGGGCGGGCAGTCGGAGCAGTCGGGCTAGTTCCGCGCTGCGGACGACGCTCCTTCGCTGGGCGTCGGAAACCTTTCGTTGCCGGCTGGCAAGGTCTGCCTTGGCCCGATTGACTTCCGTACGAGAGCTAAAACCTTCCCGCTCAAAGTTTTCGACCAAGTCGAGCATATTGCGTACTTGTTCTTGCGAAGCCTTCGCATTGGCTAGCAGGCCGTGGGCTTCCACCAAGCTATGGTAGCCGATGGCGATCTGTGCCAAGGAATCGTTCGTTGCCGCACGAGCAGCAGCCCCCTGCGCAGCGACTTCCTGGTGCGCCGAGAGGGGCTTGAAATAAGCATCGGCAAGTGACAAGTTCACAAAAAGTCTTGCCGGGCCACCCGATCCACCCGCCAGCGGCGCGTCTCCCAGTCCCAAACCGGCACCGTAAAACAGGGAGTTGCGACCCGCTTCAATCACTTCGCCTTCGGTTGCCTGCAAACGGCCATCGTGTTTGTTGTAACCCACCCCCATCCGAAGCGAAGGTAACCAAAGTGCCTTGGCCGCAAGGTGCTTTGCCTGAGCCTGATAGAGTCGGGTCCGAGCGATTCGTACTTGCAGGTTATCGGCCCCTCCCAAGCTTAGCGCATTGGCCAAATCCAGCGGATAAATCTCACCGGGCGGAACCGAATCAACTCTGGCGATAGCGGCCGCTTGGACAGGGCGAACTTCCTCCGGAATCGAATCGATCCGGAGGAGCTCTCCGGTAGTTTCTTTGCTCGGAGTGGCTTCCAACGCAACAAGGTCAGCCGTCGGTTCGGCCGTTCCCTTCGCGATATCTTTCTTGGCCAACGCCACGGTATGGCTGACCGAACGAAGCGGCGTGTCGATTTCAGTGGGGCCCGTCGCCAGCTTCGATCCGGTCGAGGCGCAGCCCCCCAAGCCAATCACCAAGCAGGCCACCCCTAATTGCCACGTACTGTTATGCTGAGAGAGCATGATTCGATCTTCCCTGATCGGATAAACTTGTAAGACTTTTATTTCACCCAAGAGAAAGAATTAGACGCGAATGAACGCGGATCGCACGGATTAAGAAAGGATAAAAAATTTCCGACAGTGTTTGAATTGACAGTACGTCTCACTGGCTCTTTTATCCGCGTCGATCCGATGTATCCGCGTTCATCCGCGTCCAATTCTTTTTCCCCGGAGTTCTCTGTAGTTAATTCTTTACCGTTCAAGGAACCAAATCCATTTGGTTTCGTTCCAAAACTTGTCCTGGCGTGATGGCACCTGGGTTCTCGAAGACGACTTGGTCGCCGCTGTTGATTCCGGATGCGATACCAACTTGCCCGTCGCTTTCTATTCCGATTTTCACAGGCACGATTTGGCATGTCTTGTTATGAATAACCACGACGGAGGTCATGCCATTCACTCGCAGGACGGCCGACTCCGGCACGACGGGCAGGGTCTCTTCGCGCAGGACGATCGTCGCCAAGCCGTAACCGCCGGAGCGAAGAGGGCGGCGGCGAGTTGCGGCGTCGCGCGAGTTGTCGAGATCGATCTCTGCTCGCATCATGCGTGTCTTTGTGTCATAAGAGCCTGAGGTGCGAGAGAGAATGGCTTGTACCGGCGTCCCCGGCGTGTCACTCGAAGTGAACGCCACGCTGTCGCCCACCGTAAGCTGGGCCGCCACGTCCGAAGTGGCGTGAACAATCGCGCGTAATTTGTCAATTTTTTCAATGACGAGCAAAGGCATCGCGTCGCCTCCCGGCTGAACCAAATTGCCCAGATCGACGTTTCGTTTTGCAACGATGCCGTCGAACGGAGCTTTGATTTCAAGATAATCGGCCTGAGCCTGGGCAGCTTGAAGACGGCTCTCGGCGACGTTTTTTTCGGACTCGCCCTGCACGAGCCTCGCCTGGGCGACTTGTAGTGCGTTCTCATAACGCCCCAGTAAGGCCCCGGCCGACTGAACTGCCGAATCGGCTTCTTCCAATCGTTGACGGCTAATGGCTCCCGCGTTTACCAGATTTGCCAATCGATTTCGCTCCGAGCTTTTCAGATTGAGTTCGGCCCGAACGACGCCAAGCTGTGCCTGGGCAGCGGCGGCCTCCGCTTGAAGAACCTGGTCCCCGGCCACGATCTGCTCGATCCTTGCCCGTTGTTCGGCAGTTTGGTGGGCAAGTTCCGGCGCGTCGAGCCGAACCAGTACCTGCCCCTGCTTCACCTCGTCGCCGATATCCACAAGCACCTCGGCCACGTAGGCTTCGACGCGCGCCATCAACAGGGCCGTTTCATCGCTCTGGACAGACGCGGGTAGTTCAATTGTTTCCTGAAGCCGAACCTCACGAGCAATTCCAATCAGCACCTTAGCCGGTGCCTCTTGCGCAGCCGACTCTTTCTTGGCGGGAGGTGGACCCGAGGGCTTGCACCCTATCGCCACCGTGAGGGCGAGAGCCACTGAAGCTGCTGCAATGGATATTTGTTTATTCATCCGGTTACTACCCCTTCTTCTTTTTCGAAGAACCCTTCTGTGGGCGGTCGCTTAAAAATCACATACAAACAGGGCACCACCAGGAGCGATAAAACGGTCGCTGCAATCACACCGCCAATGATCGCCCTGGCAAGCGGGGCGTTCGCTTCGCCACCGAAGCTGCCAATCGCCATGGGCAGCAGCGCAAGCCAAGTAGTGAGCGAAGTCATCAGGATGGGCCTCGCTCGTACCTTGGCAGCATCGATAATCGCCTCTTGAATGCTCCGCCCCTCTGCCAACCGATGGTTGGCAAAATCGACGAGCACAATCGAGTACTCCACTACGATGCCCACCATCATGATGATTCCCATGAAGGACATGATCGAAAGGTTCGAGCCCGTGAGGATCAGCATCGCTACCACCCCAATAAAACCGAGCGGCACGGTGAGCAAAATAATGAAGGGGTCTACAAAGCTGCGGAACTGAGCGACCATCACCAGATAGACCAAGACGGCCGCAATCGCAAAGCCGGCGGTGAACTGCGTGAACGACTTGCGCATCTCTTTCACTTCACCTTGAGAGCGCAACGCCGTGCCAGGGTAGTTTTCGAGCCGGTAAACCTCGCCCCGGTCGTCCGTGTCGCGCCAAGCGCCCAGCGGATTCCCTTCGGCTAAGAGTAGGGATTCGATCGCCGTCATCGCCGTGCCCGCATCGTAACCCCGTGCGACGTTGGCGTAGATATCCATCACCCGAGTGATATTGCGATGGTTCACCACGCCCGGCCCTTGCGCCTTCTCAATGTCAGCAATGTTTCGCAGGCGAATCGGCACGCCATTTACCACACCGACCGGAATGTTACGAATCGTCTCCAGGTTGGTTAGCAACTCCTCGGGATACTGCACGCCGATGAAGTAGTGATTGCCCTTCGATTTATCAACCCAGAATGCCGGATCAAAGCCGACCGAACTATTGGTAGCCGAGACGAGATTCTGCATCACATCCTCGGGCGTAAGCCCCATACGGGCTGCCTTGTCACGATTCATGTTGATCGTGAGCGTCGGATAGTCGAGCCGCTGGGCGATGCGAACGTCCACCGTCCCCTCGACCTGGTTCACCGCATCTTCGACATGCTCGGCGATTTCTCGCATTTCTTCGAGCTTTGCGCCACTCACCTGGAAGTGAAGCGGCGAAGGTTCGCCCATGTTCAGAGCACTCGAGAGCATACCGCCCGTGTCGAAGGCGAATTCTACATTGGGGAATCGATGGTTGAGCTTTGTTCTCAAGCGTTCGACGTAGTCAAACGCCCCGGGGCGTCCCGGTTTGCCCTTGAGCTGGACGAGCATGAACGCATCGCCGGGGCCGATGTTCGGTGTGTAAGCGGCGGGCCAATCGTTGAGGACGCCGATATTGGAAATCAAAATCTGAAGGTCCGAGTCCACGCTATCCTCTTCGCCCAGCGCGAAGCCGGGGTCCGGTTCGCCTGTCTCTTCGATGATCGCCTGTTCGATGTTTTGGATTTCCGAATCGGTCCAATCGATGTTTGCGCCCGAAGGCATTCGGACGTAAACGGTGAACTGCCCTGCGTCGATGGGCGGAATCAGCTCTTGCCCCATTTGCGAAGCAAAGAAAGCCGCAATGGCAAACAGCACGGCCGCGCCGATTGCCACCAGCCAACGGACTTTAATGCACGAGGCCACTACGTTGCCAAAGGCGTTGGCCAGCGCTCCGTGCGACTCTTCGACGGAGGTCTTTTCGCCCGTGACGGCATAGTTATCCGTGCGAAGAAACGCTGCGCAGTAGGCGGGTACGAGCGTAATCGACAAGATAAACGACGCGACGATTGCGATGATCGTTGCCAGTGCAAGCGGCGTGAACAGGTACGACGCCAAGCCGCTCAAGAACACGGTCGGAAAGAAGACCACGGCAAACGTGACGGTTGAAATGAAAATCGGAACGACCACTTCCTGGGTGCCATCCAGGGCGGCCTGGGGCGGTTTTTTGCCCATTTTTACGTGGCGTAAAATGTTTTCCAGTACAACAATCGATTGGTCGACCAAGATGCCAATCGCTAGGGCCAAACCGCCGAGGGTCATCGAGTTGATCGTGTTGCCAGTGAAGTAGAGGCCCACGATCGAGGCAAGCACCGCGAGCGGGATTACAATCACGACGATCAGCGTCGAAGCCAAGTTCCGCAGGAAAATCAGCACAACAAGCCCTGCGAACAGTGCACCAAGACCTGCCGCGACTGTCAGTCCATGGATGCTTTCTACCAC
>JAJRUA010000005.1 GCA_024278035.1 Planctomycetota bacterium
AGACCATCGGATCATCGACGTAAAGGTTGCCACCCGTTTGGTTGGCGATCGCGGCCAGGAGGGCAGCGTTACGATCGGGGCCAATGGCGTAGCTCGACACGGCGACACGGTCGTCGCGGAGCTTCTGGATCAAGGAGACTAAACCCCGGCTTGCCAAGGAACCCCGACTGGCCAAAGAATGGGAGCCTGCTGTGCTAATGCCATCGCCGATGTAAATCACAGCCTGACGCGAAACGTCGGATTGCTTGGCTAGATCGGCTGCCGCTTTGAGAGCGCCCGCCAAGTCGGTGGATCCAAGCGGTGCTTCGTTTCGTAAGCGCGCAATCGCCGTTTGCATTGCTTCACTGTTCGGTGCCACGGCGGCCTCCGTGAGCGGGCGTGCATTGAGGTCCGCAGCGACCAGTTGCACAAGGTCGATTGGCGCAAGCGAAGCAAGGCATGCCTCGACAGCGGCAAGGGCCGTCTCGCGGTAGAGGCCCGTTTGGCTTGCCGAGGTATCGACCACAAGGACCACGCTCGAGGGAGTGGCAACGCTTGCCGAATCAATCGAGCCAAGGCTCGCAGCAAAGTAGCGCTGGCCTGCACCATCTTCAAACAATCGCACTTCTAACGGGCGCGCTTCTTGGGAACGCGCTTCTTGGGAACGTGCCTCGGCGGCACCAGCCATCGGAGGCGACGCAAGCGCCAGTCCAATAACAGCAATCCAACTTGCCGAACGTCTGAATGTCATCTGTCTGTCTGCTCCACAAGGAACGCCCACGGTGGGGCGTGCTGTAAGTTCCGCTGAGTCAATGCCTATACGGGAAGGATAACCCAGTTTATGTCCACGAGCGGTCGTTTCTCTAGCTAAAAACCGTTAAGCCGCTCTATTTATCCGAGAGCCTCTATCTTATCCGGAGTAGAGAGCCCCTTCCACCGGATTCCGTTGATTTCAGGACGCCAATTAGCCCGATTAAGCCGAATCTGCCTCTTCACGGGGTGGCGAGGGGGCAAAGCAGGAAGCGTATTTTGTCAAAAAGCTACAATTTCTTGGGATAGGGACCGATCCTTCCAAGGCTTTTACCGTGCTGGGGATTAGAGTTCCTATAGGGTTCTAGCGTTGCCGGGGCCTACACTCTTATTTCGTCCGAGACCAGCCTTTCGATTCCAAGCCGACCATTTTTGGACTCCTTATGGACCCCGAGGGGGGGGGGCAAAGACTTGAGACGGTTGGTTTTTGCTCGCCCTATTTTGAACGCGGTCATCACTCGCTCTACTATGGAAATGCCTTCAACCCTTCTTGCCCAAGCCCCCCTGGAGGCTCTCCCTGATTTTACGGCTGCTGGGCTCACGGCGGGCCTTACGGCAGGCGGAGCTCTGTCGCTCCTGGCCGTCCTAGGCGTTTTCTTGGTACTCCAACTACGCCGTTCAACGCCGGTCGAACTGCTTTTTGTTGCCGCCCTGGTGCTGGTAACGCTTGCCGGGATCGTAACGCCGACCGAGGCCCTGTCGGGATTCGCTAGTGGCCCGGTGCTGTTGATCGGCACCCTGTTCGCCGCGGCAGCCGGACTGCGCACCACCGGTGCTTTGGACTGGATCGGCGGCCTGCTTCTTGGATCGGCTACGACGGAGAAGGCGGCTCTCAGGCGCCTGGCGCTGGTGGCCCCCATCTCAGCCGTCGTGCTGAACACGCCCCTCGTAGCGATGCTCGCCCCGGTCGTGATCGACTGGTGCCGCAAGCGAAACGTCTCTCCTTCGCGACTGCTACTCCCTCTGAGTTATCTAACGATCCTCGGCGGCGTGGTCACCGTTATTGGCACAAGCACGACGCTCGTCTGCAACGCTCAACTGGCCAAAGAGAAGGCTTCCGGCATTTACTCAGGAGCGTTTCTTGAACAGATTCGTGAGATTGGCCTCTTAGAAATTGGTGCTGCCGGGGCGCCGCTTGCCCTTTTGGGAATCGTTTATTTGCTAACCATCGGGCCCAAGCTCTTGCCTGACCGCTCGGATATGGTCCAAGATTTCGGCGAGCATCGACGAGAGTACCTTGTCGAACTGATGGTTCAACCAACCTGCCCCCTTATCGGCAAGACCGTCGAAGAGGCCGGATTGCGTCAGCTCCCGGGCCTCTTTTTGATCGAGATTAGCCGGGGTGAAGAGGTTCTAACGCCCGTCACCCCAAGCGACGTGATTGTCTCGCATGACCGAATGGTTTTTACGGGCGTGGTCGAAACGATCGCCGACTTGGAACGCATCCCAGGGCTCGTTCCGGCGGTTGATCTTACCTATGAGTTCCGTCCTGCTGAACAAACGCAGCGGCAACTGACCGAAGCGGTTCTCTCACGCACTTCCCCGTTGATCGGACGCACTGTCCGTGAAGCCAACTTCCGTGGCCGCTATAACGCGGCCATCGTGGCGGTTCATCGTGGCGGTGAACGGCTCGGTACGAAGATCGGCGATATCCGGCTTGAGGCGGGGGATACGCTGCTTTTGCAAGCCCGAATGAGTTTTGTCGATGCCCATCGAAACAATCGTGATTTCTATTTAGTAAGCCAAGTCGGTGGCTCCTCGGCCCGTCGGCATGACCGAGCGCTGGTGGCAGGTGGCCTGTTTCTTTTGCTGATTGTTTGGCTTATCGCGACGACGCTCAGCGGCGCGAATCCCGCAGCTTGGCTCGACGGATCGATCAAGCCACTCGCCGGCTTGGCCGTCGTGATTGCGATGATCGTCACGCGATGCCTCACGACAAGCCAAGCGCGATCGGCCGTTGATCTCCAGGTGCTTATCACCATCGCTGCCGCGATGGGCCTGGGAGCCGCCTTGCAACAAAGTGGAGCGGCCAATTGGCTGGCGTCTCAAATCGTGGGAGGCGTCTCTTACCTACAATCGCCAGAAGCTCTTTTCCCCTGGTTACTCTTAGCCGCCGTCTACTTGGCCTCCATGCTGCTGACAGAAACGATTACCAATGTCGCCGTCGCCACGATCATGATCCCGCTGTCGATAAGCATTGCGAATGTCGCAGGGCTTAGCCCCCGACCGTTCTTGATGGCCGTCGCCATTGCCGCATCGCTCAGCTTCGCCACGCCGATCGGCTACCAAACGAACCTAATGGTAATGGGCCCCGGCGGTTACCAACCCCGAGACTACCTGCGAGTCGGCGGCCCGCTAGCGATCTTAATCGCCGTGGCGGCGATCGCTTTGATCGGTGGCATTTGGTCGTTTGATCTGTAGGAGAGACTGACGAGGAAAGGAATCAAGGAACCTCAAAGGAACGACGGAACAACGAGAAAATACTGCGGGAGGCGTCTCTGACGCCGACGACAATTTCGTCGCTATGAATGGCTTGTAACGCGTTATCGGCGTCAGAGACGCCTCCCACATTTTGTCTTTTCCGCTCCGTTCCCTCGTTCGTGTGCGATTCTCATTCTTTATACTACTTGTGAACGATTGAGGTGCACGGAGCGTAGCACTTTATTGTCAACCGTTACTTCTTTCCAACTAGTTCCAATAGAACGACCAATAGAACAAAATGTTCCGTCAAAAATACCCGTCTTTATGGCTTCTGCCCCTCCTGCTGTTCGTTGCCGATCATGCCAGCGCTCAAAGGAATTTACTACGGCCCGTTGACCGACCGGCGGCTTCGCCCAAGCCATTAGCGGCCCATCTCACACCGGAAGAGCGGGCCAACATTCGCGTTTACGAAACGGTGGATCAAAGCGTCGTTCACATTACGACCAGCACGGTTCAATACGACCGAATGTTCGGAATGCCGATCGAAGGCTCGGGAGCAGGGTCGGGTTCAATCATTGATCGGCGAGGTCACATCCTTACCAACCACCATGTGATTGAAGACGCCAGTAAAATCACTGTCAAACTTCCGGACGACGATACCAACTACGAAGCCGAACTGATCGGCGCCGACGAGGAATACGACATTGCGGTTCTGAAGATCGACGCTCCACGAGAGCGATTGACGCCAATCGCCTTAGGGCGAAGCGATACGCTTCGCGTGGGACAAAAGGCTTATGCCCTTGGAAACCCCTTCGGACTGGATGGAACGCTGACCACGGGCATTGTTTCTAGCCTGAACCGTTCGCTGCCGAGTCGTGTGAAAGGCCGGGCTATGACGGGCATGATTCAGACGGACGCTGCCATGAACCCCGGCAACTCCGGAGGGCCCTTGCTTAACACGGCAGGCGAAATGATCGGCATGTGCGTCGCGATCCGTAGTTCGGTCGGGCAAAACTCGGGTGTCGGTTTTGCTATTCCCATCAATCGCATTCGTAGGTTCACGCCGGAACTACTGGAACATGGAAAAGTCATTCGCGCTTATCATGGCATCGTCCTCCTCAACGAAACGAGTCGCGGCCTGCGTATTGCAAAACTCAGTCCAGGCGGCCCTGCCGACACAGCGGGCCTGCGTGGTTTTCGCACCTATGTTCGCAATCGTCGGGAGGGACCGTTTGTCTATCGTGAGACGGTGATCGATCGTGAGTACGCAGACTACATTCTAACGGTCGATGGCCAGCCGATTCAGACGCATGAGGAGTTTCTGAAAATCATGGACAACCACAAGCCGGGCGATCGGGTGATTTTCTCCGTCCTAAGAGAAGGGCAGAAGCAGCGCATCACGCTAACTTTGGGGGCGGCCTGAATAGGCGAGCCGACTGTGGTTTGTCAAGCACTCTTCCGGCGTTAAAAACTCTCGCCTTAGGTTTGCCTATTTTCACATCCGTGTTATCCCCCTATTTTTCCCGAAAATTCTGGTGGCTTCATAAAGGGGGCTCTATCAACCTCGCCTCGTGTTCCTAAATCGTTTGTAAGCCTCTCTTTAGTCGCCGAGAAAATCAGGGGCTGCTCTCCGACCGACTGGTGAGACAGTTCACCCTACCGGTGACTTCACCATTTGGCCCCTTGTGTCCCTTGGGGTATCCGGTAGGTTCGGTCGTGACGTTGATTACTCACCTAATGATTTTTACTCACAGACGCGTCGATCGCGATGCGTTGTGCTTCCCTGTGGTGGCACGACAGGCGATCCCCGCCGGCATTCCTCAAGAGTTCCTACCTAAAACCAAGGCGTCGTAGCGATAAAAAGTAAGGGGCGATGGTCGCCCTACTCTTTTTGACGCACTGAAACGCGACGCTCCCACCACCCGCGTTGGTTCCGCTATCGGTTCGCCTGCTATGCCGGTGAAGCATTCCTTTTTGTGGACGATCCTTCCTTCGGTTCCATCGCCTAGGAGAAGATAAGATGCGTTTAAGTTGGATTTTGATTTCTACTTTCGCCCTTACCGCCCTCGCCGCATCAGGTGCCTCGGCCCAATGCTGTTCCGGTTCTGGCAGTACTTGCTCTAGCCTTAGCTCAAATTACTCCAGTGCTTCAGCGGTTTACCAGGCTCCGGCAGCTGCGTCCCTGACGGCGGGATCGTCTCTCATGACGGGCACCTACCCGAGTGTGACCACAAGCAATCCTGTGGTCTACAGCGTAGCAAAGCCTGTTGTTGGTCATGTTAGTCAAACGGTTGTTGGCGAACTGGCCGGAAAGCAAGCAGCACCTTCGGCTATTTCGACCCCGCCAATTTCGACCCCAATTTTGGCCTCGCCGATTTCGACTCCTTCGTCCTACACGATGCCAACCGAGACTTACCAGCCGCAGCCCTACTGCCCAAGCTGCCAGTTGCGCAACTAAGACACGACCGTTAGATGAACAACGAGCGCGGCTGTGGGCAACCATGGCCGCGTTTTTTGTTTAGTTGGAAGTTGCTAGGCGCTAGTTCGGAGTTAGAAACGCCGCGCGATTATTTTGTTCGCACTTGGCCTGGATAGATATCGAGGTCGAGCGACTCGAACTTTCCGGCGCGGAACCGTTCGATGGCGATCGCTCCCATCACGGCGTTGTCGGTGCAGAGCGACATGGGAGGGATAAACAGACGGTATTGGTTCTGTTCGGCCGACTCGGCAAGCCGTTCGCGTAAACGCTGATTGGCGGCGACGCCCCCTCCGACGCAAAGTGTCTTGAACCCTGTTTGCTGTAAGGCAAGTTCCGCTTTGCCGACAAGGCAATCGACGACCGCTTCTTGAAAACCGGCAGCAATGTCGGCCACTTGCTGGGCATCGAGCGGCTCGGCGACCGTCTCACCCTTGGCCAGCTTACCAGGGCCCATGAGTTGATAGCGAACTGCCGTCTTGAGGCCGCTGAAGCTGAATGCCAGTCGCTCTTTGTCTTTGAGCAACGGTCGGGGGAATCGGTACTTTTCGGGATCCCCTTTTTCAGCGGCCTTGGATACGGCTGGACCGCCCGGAAAAGGGAGCCCAAGCAGGCTGCCCACTTTGTCAAACGCTTCGCCCGCCGCATCGTCGATTGTCCCGCCAAGAGGTGTGAAATCCGTCGGCCCGTCGCATCGATAAAGATTCGAGTGGCCCCCGCTAACGATCAGTCCAATTGAGGGAAAAACCTCCTCACCACTGGCGATCTTGCACGCATAGATGTGCGCCTGTAGGTGGTTAATCGAGAGAAGTGGCAAGCCAGCAGCCAGGGCAATCGTTTTGGCGGCACAAACTCCCACCAGTAGCGAGCCAGCGAGCCCCGGCGTATTGGCAACCGCCACGCCGTCCAAATCTTCCAGCGTAACGCCCGCTTGTCGAAGCGTTTCATCAATCACCGGCAGGATCCGCTCAACGTGGGCTCGCGAAGCAATCTCTGGCACCACGCCCCCGAACCGGGCATGCAAATCGTGCTGCGAAGCGACCACGGACCCCAGCGTCTGCAACCCGTCGTCCATCACCGCTGCGGCGGTTTCGTCGCATGTCGATTCGATCGTAAGGAGAAGGACCACGGGAGGCGGCAGGCTTGAGGCTATAGGGATTGTTCGGCGAGCGGCTGGGCGTTAGCCCACCGAT
>JAJRUA010000088.1 GCA_024278035.1 Planctomycetota bacterium
GACGACGTGCTCCACTACTGCGTGACGAACATGCCGGGGGCCGTGGGCCGTACCAGCACATTCGCTCTCTGCAACGTCACGCTTCCGTACGTCTTACAAATCGCACAGGAAGGGATCGAGGCCGCCGCTGCTGCCTCGGCATCGATCTCCGAAGCCATTAACCTCCATGCGGGCGAAGTCACCAATCGGCCCGTGGCCAAGACGTTTGACCTGCCGTACAGTAATCGGTTTGCTACTTAATGCTTTCATGAACCAAGGCAGAAGAGTTGAGCCACAAAAAGCACAAAGGAACACGAATAAGAAAGAAAAAACGCGAATGGACGCGAATAGCTTTTGCTAAACTACTTCCTCTTTTTTCTTCTTATTCGTGTTACTTCGTGTGTATTCGCGGTTCCCTCTTTTTCTTTTCTTCGTGTCCTTTGTGCTTCGTGGTTTAATCTTCCATGCCCGAAACTACCTCCACATCAGTTAGCCCCATTTCTTGGACCGGCGGGGCCGATGGTTTTCTCACGCTGCTGGACCAAACGCGGCTGCCGACAGATGTGGCCTATCTCAATTGTGAAACCGTGGAGAGTGTTTGGCAGGCGATCCAGCAATTGGCAGTGCGCGGCGCCCCGGCAATTGGCATCTCGGCTGCCTACGGCGTGGTCCTTGCCACACGCGATGCCAAGTCATTATCCGATGCCCAGCAAGCAGCTCGTACCGCGTGCGACCACTTAGCGACCAGCCGCCCGACCGCTGTGAATCTGTTTTGGGCTCTCGACCGAATGCGTGGCGTCTTAGATGCCGTTGATAACGCGATGCCTCCTGTCCAATTTGCCAAACGGCTGCTTGCCGAAGCCGTGGCAATCCACGAAGCGGACCGCCTCCAATGCGAGGCGATCGGTCGGCATGGCCTCGAACTTTTGAGCGATTTGCCAACCGGTTGCGGTTTATTAACCCATTGCAACACAGGGGCCCTCGCCACCGGAGGAAATGGCACAGCGCTCGCGATTATCTTTGCGTTACACGAAGCGGGGAAAAAGCCCAAGGTCTATGCGGACGAAACACGCCCGTTGCTCCAGGGGGCCCGCCTCACCGCTTGGGAACTCTTGCAGCGTGGCATCGATGGCGTATTGATCTGTGATTCGATGGCTGCCCCTTTGCTACGCGATGGGAAAGTGCAAGCGATTCTTGTCGGAGCGGATCGGATTGCAGCGAACGGCGACACCGCCAACAAAATCGGGACCTACGGCCTTGCCGTTCAGGCAAAGCACCACGGGGTCCCCTTTTATGTTGCCGCTCCGACCACGACATTCGATCTGTCGATTGAATCCGGAGCCGCTATCCCTATCGAACAACGCGCTGCCGAAGAGGTCACCTGCGCCTTTGGCCAGCGAACCGCGCCAGAAGGCATCGCTGTCGATAACCCGGCTTTTGACGTAACGCCTGCTGAGCTAATCACAGCGATCCTCACCGAGCGAGGCGTGATCTCGCCCGTGAGTACCGAAGCCGTAACCAACCATTGCGGTTAAGCTGAAAACCGGGCAAACAGGGATCGATTTTTGCCCACGCATCTCGGCGAATCCCCTGCTTTTAGGGCATTGCAGTCCTTGCAGTGCCAACCCTTTGTCACAGAGAGCATAGGAAACCCGGCTAGTTTAAGATGGGAGGATAGGGATATTTAAGACCTCGACTTTCTGGCTCACACCGAGGGACCGACCATGCTTCTTTTCAAACGTAAGTTCCTTGACGCGATCCGCTCGGGAGAAAAGACGCAAACGATTCGGTTGTGGAAGCATCGGATGATGAAGTCGGGACAGCGAAGCTACATCCCGGGCATCGGGTACATTCGCATCACGGTGGTGGAGGCGGTCCATATTGATCAACTCACCGATGCTGACGCTCTTCCGGATGGCTTTGCGACGGCGGATGCCTTGCGTGAAGAGCTCAACACGATCTACGGCGAGAAAATCGCGGCCGGCTACCAAGCGTTTCGCATCGCGTTTAAGAAACTGGATGAAACGGATTAGAAACGATTGAGTCCTGCGCGAGCCAAGGCAGTGTACCGTTAATTCTGTAGGCTCTTGTCCGCAACAGGGCTGACGTTTCAGCTAGCAGGGAAATGAGTGGTGCAAAGGTTCAATTTGGTGGATAAAAGCTCGTCGAGAACGCTAACCAAAGCCCGCCAGCCCCCTGCTTTAACGCGGTTGCCAGTTTTTAATACTATCAGCTTGAAATCGGACAAGAGCCACTATTTTTTACGGTTTTTTTGGTAGAGCCCCATCACGAACCACGCCACCAATAGGTTCATCGCAAAGAGCAACAAGCAAATCGCGGCGACACGGTCTTCAACGCCGTAGTGCAAGAGCGAAAGCAAACGGACGGAGAGTGGCGGCGTGCCGGGGGGGACCACCAATACCGTCGCCGATAGTTCGCCGATCGACAAGACAAACGACATGAGCCAGGCCACGCCGACCGCCGGCAGTCGCATGGGTACGGCAATACGGAAGAGGCGTGCCCAAGGCCCCGCGCCGTCGGTACGGGCCGCATCCAGCATTTCTTCCGACAAACTCACAGCAGCGGGCCAGAGAACGAGCACGGCCATCGGCACCACACGCACCGTCTGTGCAAACCAAGGCGCGAACCAGGTGCCATAGAGCCAACCGATCGGTGCTAGGAGAGAATCGGGTGGTTGATTCAGAAATCGAATCGTTGCGAGTCCGACCACTGGCCCTGGTATCGCAAGACCGACTGCGACAAAAGAGAGCACGAGCCATGGCGCGCGTCGCCCCCACCAAGCGATACTTCCGCCGATGAAAATCGAGGTGGTTGCCACGACGACGGCAAGGGTTACGGAGACCGAAAGCTCACGCCGATGTTGCCACGGTGCGGCAATGACCGACCGGGCAAGTTTTGTAGCGGACCATTCGCGTTGCCATTCGCCCTGCACTTGCACGCGTTGTTCGCCCGCTTGGTAGGCGAGCGAAGCCATCGGCACGCCACCGATCGCCAGCAGCACGGCACCCAACCCCCAGGCGGTAAGCCAACGGTGCCTTGTTACATGAACCCGCCAGCCCGCTTCGCTCTCTTCCGTTATGGCCCCACGAAAACGATTCGCCAGGACCGCCAGCGAGGCTCCCACGATGAGGGAGAGTAAAAAAACTCCCGCCAGCAAACCCGTCACGCCACGCCCTGGTGAATCGGTGTCGAACGCCCCGAGTGCCGCCTGAGTGTAAACCTCCTCAGCAAACGTGCGAACGCGAAACAGATCGGTTGCCGCCATCTCGGTCGCGGCGGCTATCGCAATCCAGCAGGTCGTTGCGACAAGAGCGGGCGACGCCTCGCGTAAGGAAACCTGTGTGAGAACCCGCCATGCTGGGGCGTCGAGCAGGGCCAGCTCTTCACGTCGCCGGTCGGTGGTTCGTAGAGCAATCGCCGAAAGCAACGTCGCCCAAGGGATCGCCGCCAAAGTATGAACCCCAACCGCTCCGTACCAGCCGTCTCCGTACCGGCCATCCCCATACCAGCCAGTCAAGGCATCGAGGGCTGCCATCCACCCCGCCACCCAAACGTGC
>JAJRUA010000006.1 GCA_024278035.1 Planctomycetota bacterium
TCGATTGAACATCTGATATTGTCGAGCCTTTTGGCGGGAGCGTCAACGGGGCTGACTACTCGTCGAGCTTAATATGAAGCTCTTTGAGCTGCATTGTATCGACTTCGCCGGGTGCTTCGGTCATAAGGTCCGACGCTTTTTGCGTTTTAGGGAAGGCAATACAGTCGCGTATATTATCCAGCTTCGCAAAAAGCATAACCCAGCGATCGATTCCCAACGCAATCCCTCCATGGGGCGGGGCTCCGTACTGAAGGGCGTCGAGCAAGAAACCGAAACGCTCGGTCGCTGTTTTTTCATCGATTCCCAGCAGTGTGAAAACCTTCTTCTGAATCTCTGCGTCATGGATACGGATCGTTCCGCCGCCTGCCTCGCTACCGTTAATCACCAAATCGTACGCTTGAGCGCGACACTTGCCTGGGTCGGTCTCCAGCATCTCGAGATGATCGGCCAGTGGGGCAGTAAACGGATGGTGCATCGCATGCCAACATTTGGCTTCGTCGTCGTAGTCGAACATGGGGAATTCAACGATCCACGAAAAATTCATCGTCTTGGGATCATAAAGTTCCATCTCGCGGCCAATCTTCGACCGCAAAGCGTACAAGGCTTTGCACGTAACTTCGTACTGGTCTGCCACAAACAGCAGCAAGTCTCCCGGCTCGGCGTCCATGCGCTCGCCAAACTTCTCAAGCAGCTCAGGCGTAAAGTTCTTCGCGATCGTTGAATTCAGTTTGCCATCGTCTTCGACCCGAAACCAAGCCAGGCCTCGAGCGCCATAGTCGGCAACATACTTGGTGAGCCCGTCGATTCCGCGCCGCGAAAAATGCTTGGTTCCTTGCTTGGCGTTGATACCCCGCACGCGACCGCCCGATTTGGCAACCGCACTGAAAACCCGAAACTCTGCCTCAGACGCCAGATCGGTGCAATCGATCAGCTCCAGCCCAAAACGTAGGTCCGGGGCATCATGGCCAAAGCGTTCCATGGCTTCGTCGTAAGTCATGCGGGGCAGGGGAGTCGGCACGTCGATGCCTAGCTCTTCTTTTGCCAGCTTCGCCACAAGCCCGTCGATCAAGGCGAGGAGATCGTCTTGATCGACAAACGACATCTCGACATCAAGCTGCGTGAACTCGGGTTGGCGATCGGCTCGCAAATCTTCGTCACGAAAGCAACGGGCGACCTGCACATAGCGGTCGTAGCCGGCGACCATCAAAATCTGTTTGTAAAGCTGAGGCGACTGAGGGAGAGCATAAAAAGCGCCCCGGTGTACCCGGCTCGGCACCAAGTAATCGCGAGCCCCCTCGGGCGTGCTGCGTCCGAGCACCGGCGTTTCGATATCGATAAAGTCGCGTTCAGCAAAGTAGTCTCGCATGCCCTTGATGATCGATGCTCGTTGCATCATCACTTTTTGCATTTCGGGACGTCGTAGGTCGAGATAGCGATGCTTCAGCCGTAGATCTTCGCCGGGCACTTCCTCTTTACCGCTTGGCGAGACCGGTGGCGTCAGACTTTTGTTCAGCAGCTCGTAGCCGGTCACTCGCAGTTCGATCTTGCCGGTTGCCATTTTCGCGTTGGCCATGCCTTCGGGGCGAGCAGCGACGGTACCGGTCACTTGCAAAACAAATTCTGCCCGCAGCGTCTTGCTCGCTTCGATGACCTCCGCAGGCGTGTCTGGCGGGTTGAATACTACCTGAGTGAGGCCGTACCGATCTCGAAGGTCGACGAACAGCCCTCCCCCGTGATCGCGGTAGGTATCTACCCAACCGCAAAGAGTAACCGTCTCTCCAATTTGTCCTTCACCGAGCTGGCCGCAAGTATGTGTCCGGAGCACGCTTTTTCCTTCTTGAGGGTATCTTCAGAATGCAAACCCGCGGGCCCAGCCACTAGAATGCCAGAATGCAAATTTGCCAAAGCAAACGATTGTAGTTCGGAACGAGTCTCGAAGCGAGAGCCTGCGGGCCTGATTCCAAGTGTTCAGGCCCTGCTTCTCCCCTCTAACGCCTAAAACCTACAGGCTACGGCCTCTCCAAGGCCTCTTGCTCCATCCACTTGCCCAATCGGTGCATTCCCTCAGCCATGGCGATTCGCGGCTCGTAGCCAAAATCTCGCTGTGCTGCAGAAGTGTCATACCAATGGGACGTGCCGAGCTGCGTGGCCAGAAAACGGCTCATCGGCGGCTCGCCACGCCGACGCAGAAGTCGATAGGTTTTTTCACACAAGCTGCCGATTCGCCAAGCCGTTTTCAGTGAAAACGATTTCTTGACCGGTGGCAAATCTGCCAATTCCAGGAGATTATCGATCCAATCCCAACAATTCACGGGCAGCCCTTGGCTTAGGAAATAGGCTTTGCCCGAGACGGGGCTCGAATCGAGAGCCAGGGCATCCGCGGCCCGCAGATGGGCCGCCGCAGCATTTTCGACGTACGTCGTATCCACCTGATTGCTGCCGTCGCCAATACGCCGGAGGCGACCTTTCTTCGCGCGAGCAACCAGGCGAGGAATCAAATGCCCGTCTCTTGGCCCCCAAATCAGATGCGGACGAAGCGCACAGGCGTTGATCCAATCGGAGCTGACCATCGAATCGGCAATCGCCGGTTTCGCGCGAGTCTGAGAGCGAGCAGCGTGTAACACAATTTGTTCGGCCAACGCTTTGCTGCGAGAATAGTGGCAGCGATGTTTAGTAAGCCATTCGGTGCCGTAGTCGACCGACTCGTCGACTCCCTTCTGATCTTTTCCTTGAAAAACAACACTTGGACTACTCGTGTAGACCAACCGATTTACGGCATGGATCCGGCAACCGGTGAGCACGTTCTTGGTACCCAAAACGTTGGTTTCATAAAAATCGTGCCAGCGGCCTCCAATACCTGCCACGGCTGCGGTATGAAACACGCAGTCGACTCCTCGGCACGCTTCAAAAATTTCTTCCTTATCCCGGATATCGCCACGAACGATTTCGACGCCCATTGCCTTGAGCTCAGGCTGCGCATTGCGGCCAAAACTGCGCACTTGATCGCCACGAGCCAAAAGTTGCTCGACAATATAGCGGCCTAAAAAGCCGTTGCCACCGGTAACAAGTGCGTGCATTGGGAGAAGGGGTCCGAGGTAAGAATCTCGTCACGAACAATTCACAGCTCGCGACTCCGGTGCAAATTATACGGATCTGAGCCAGGGCGAAGTTTTTGACCGCCAATTTCTCGAACGGCCCAAGTCGCTAAAATTTCGCGATTGATCTTCGCATTATGCCTGACATCGACGGGAAGGGCAGGGTGAAACAAAATTTGCTCAATCAACCGCGTGTTCTCATGCTTGCCTGCCCTCTCCAACAATTCGCTTGCGAGCTGCTCATAAACGGGATGATCCCAACGCTTTCCTCGACGCCTAAGAAGCTCCGCCGCGGGTTCAACCACCAGGACCGGCAATTGCTCGCCACAAGGCCCCATGCCGACAAGCGCCGTCCGGGCGACTTGGGCATGCGTATTGAAAATCGCCTCGCAAGGAATCGTAAACAGCGTTTCCGAGGTGGTTTCCACTCGGTGAGCCTTCCGGCCACAATACCAGAAGCGTTGTTCCTGGTCAAAATACCCGACGTCTCCCAATCGGTGCCATATCGCGTCGCCATCTTGAATCTTACTTTTCAAGTTATGACTTTCGGGTCCTGTCATATAACAGGGCGAAACTTGTGGACCGCAGACGATCAGCTCGCCGATCTCGCCGGTTGGGAGAACCTCGACGTCTTCGATCCTGGCAATCGGTTCTTCGGCAATACGAATGATCTGCCAATCGAGGGTCGCCGATCGACGTCCCACACAAATTCCCGCCCCGCGGTCTGTTGCCTTGGCGGTCTCGCCAAGTACTTCGCTCGCCGAAATCGTAGCAACCGGTAAACTCTCGGTCGCGCCGTAGGGGGTGTGCATCTCGGCTTGGGGATGGACGCAAGCGAGCGTCTGGCGAAGCACTTCGGCGGGCACCGGAGCACCGCAGGAGAGAACTTTGCGTAGCGTGGGAATCTGCTCTCTATGTTGCTCGCAATAAGCACCAAGCTTCTTCCATACCGCTGGCGAAGCGAATGCCTGGGTGACCTGCCAATCGCGGGCCGCTGCCAACAGCTTGCGAGGGTCGGCCGTCGCGGGACGCGAAAAATCCATGTCGGGAAA
>JAJRUA010000089.1 GCA_024278035.1 Planctomycetota bacterium
CCGGCATGGTACGCCGTGTTGCTGAAGAGTGCTTCATGCCGTTCACTGTCGGCGGAGGGATTCGGACACTTGAAGATGCTCGCCGATTGATTCAGGCGGGGGCGGAGAAAGTGAGCATCAACTCGGCAGCGGTCGTGACGCCCGAACTTATTACCGAAGTCTCCCGGGCGTTTGGCTCCTGTGCGACGGTGGTGAATATCGACCCGAAGCGAATCAAAAACGAAGAGGGCACCGAACGCTGGGAAGTTTTCATCAGTGGCGGAAGAAAGCCGACCGGCTTAGAGGCCGTGGCTTGGGCCCAAGAAGTTGAACGCCTCGGTGCGGGTGAGATCGTGCTCACTTGCATGGATGCCGACGGAACCAAGGAGGGCTACGACCTGGAGATCACCCGGGCCGTGGCCGAAGCGGTCGGCGTGCCGGTCGTGGCGAGCGGCGGCGCAGGCCATCCTGACCACCTGGCCGACGCCATTCTCAAAGGCAAAGCCTCAGCAGCCCTGGCAGCCAGCATTTTTCACTTTGGCGAGTTCTCGATCGCGGAGACGAAACGCCGGATGCACGAACGGGGCGTTCCGGTCCGTCTGTAGATTTTCCGGCGAGCGGCCGGGCGTCAGCCCCCCCCCGATAAAAGCGGTGGCAACGCCAACGAATCCGAAAATATCGGGGGGCCGACGCCCGCTCGCTCGCCTAAAAACGTGCTCTTCAGACCCTCAAAAATCGCCCGTAAGCCGGTTTTGGAGACTCCCCACCCCGAAAGTTCCGTGTAAACTAGAAGGTTTCCCCCCCGCTGCCGGCGGGGACGTACTGGAAGTCGGAACTTGAAGGAAGTGAGAGGCTATGGCCAACATCTCCGATGCGGTCAAAAGTGGGTTGATCCCCAACACGACGGAGCTTGATGTCAACAAGCTCTTCCGTGCCTGCGTTAAACTCGAAGCGAGTGACTTGCACCTCAAGGTCGGCAGGCCGCCGTTGGTGCGCATCGGCGGTACGTTGCGACCGATGCAACGGGGACCGATCGAAGATGATGAAATGGTAGGATTGCTCCTGCCACTCATGAACGATCGAAACCGAAAGATATTTGACCGCGATGGTGGTGCCGACTTTGCACACACGCTGGAGGTGGAGGATGTGAAGTGGCGGTTCCGCGTCAATCTCTTTCAGCAGCTAGGCCACATTGGTCTCGTCGCCCGACGGGTCAACAGTTTTATTCCGGACTTCGAGGGGCTCAATCTTCCCCCCTCGGTCGAAAATCTTTGCAAGTTCGACCAAGGCATGGTCCTTTTGGCGGGCGTCACCGGCTCGGGCAAGAGTACGACGATCGGTTCGATGCTCAATTGGATCAATGCCCGCTATCGAAAGCACATTCTCACGCTTGAGGATCCGATCGAGTTTGTCTTTACCGAAGACAAGTGCCTTATTAACCAACGTGAAGTCGGTCTTGATGTGATTGACTTTGAGGTCGGCATGAAGCACGCTGTTCGTGAAGACCCCGATATCATTCTCGTTGGCGAAATGCGGGATAAAGAAACGTTCCTTACGGCGATCCACGCGGCGGAGACAGGGCACTTGGTTTTTGGAACGATCCACGCCTCCAGTGCCGCGACTACGATTGGTCGTATTCTTGACCTCTTTCCGCAAGATATGCACTCGGCGCTCCGTAGTGCAATCGCCTTTAATATGAAGGGCATTGTTGCCCAGAAATTGCTTAAGAGCATCAAGCCGGGTGTGAGTCGGGTGCCATCGGTCGAGATCATGAATTTCACTCCGACCGTGCAGAAATTGGTCCTCGAAGAACAAGATGAAAAACTAGGCGATGCAATTCGCATTGGAGCTGAAGACGGAATGCAGGACTTTACGCAAAGCCTCAAGTCGCTGGTGGACCAAGAACTAATCAACCGTGAAATAGCAATGGAAGTCGCTCCCAACCGTGAGGCCCTCAAGATGGCCCTCAAAGGCATTAACGTCTCACAAGGTGGTATTCTCTGATGAGGCAGATTTTACAGATGCGGATGGAACCGATGGTTTTACGTTCGACGAGCTGGCGTGCAATTTTGGCTTTGTCCCTTGCAGTGACGCTATTGGCTCTTACGCCTTGTAGTGCCCATGCGCAGATAGGCCTGGGCGAAGTTCTTGAGACGCAGAACATTCGCAGCGAGATGGAAGGTGGCAAATCGCGTCGAAAGCGTAGTCAACCGGCAGACGACACGGCTGCTACCACCCAAGAGTCTGCCGAAGAAGGACCGGCTACCCCCCCCGCCAAACCGGCAGTCCGGGCGGACAAGTGGAACGATAAACACTCAATTCAGCGTATGAAAAAACCTTCGGCAGCATGGCCCAAGCTGCTGATCGTTATCGCACTGTTCCTTGTTTGGGTTCGGTCAGCCGACTGGATCAATCGCGATGCTCAGTATTTCAAGCTGGGGCACGACGTGTGGAATCCGGTAGCCGTTGTCCCGTTTGCGCTAGCGTTTTTAATCTCGCCACTCATTCCTAATTTTGCCGTGAGCGCCTCGCTGATGGGGCTCGCCTGGATCGTGCCGTTTGGCCTTTATGTGGCTAAGCACAACGGCTCGGTCGAACCGCACCAAAAAATATTTACCCGCGATTGGTTCCGCTTCCAGATGGCCAGCGGTCTCAAAGCGGCAGGCTTTAAGGTTTCGACGGAAAAGGAGGCGGACTACATGCGTGGTCCCGAAGTCGATTTGTACGCTTTGGGTGCCAGTGATGAGCGTGACAACCAAGCCAACCTGATTACCGCCCGACAATCGCCCGGGTACGTGCTGGTTAAAGAGCTGATTGCGGACATGGTCACCCGAGGCAGTAACCGAGTGCTTATGGATTATGGCCAAGAGGCGGTTTCCGTTCGGCAGATGATCGATGGCGTTTGGCAAACGGGGGAGCCGCGCGACCGGGAGTCGGGCGACGTAATGCTTGCCGTGATGAAGCAACTGGCGAATCTGAACGTTTCCGAACGTCGAGCGAAGCAAGAAGGGGACTTCGGTGCCGGCTACAAGAAGAAAAAATATCTATTGCCCCTTACCAGCCAAGGGACGAAGACGGGTGAACGGGTGACCGTCTCGCTCCGTGGCGGCAAACAGAAGGACCACGCCACCTTCGAGCAACTGGGTATGCGACAACAGCTTCGTGAGAAATGGGTTGAGGTGATGGGAGTCGATCAAGGGGTGATCGTCTTCTCGGCTTTACCCGAAGGAGGTTTATCGACGCTTTGCGATGTTGGTTTGTTAGAAACGGATCGCTTGATGCGCGACTTTTTCTCGATCGAAGAGACCCATGATCGGCAGCGCGACATCGAAAATATCGCGGCTCACTATTACGACGCAAAAGCGGGCGAATCGCCTTCCACGCTCGTTCGTACGCTCTCGCTGAAGTACCCCGATGTTTATGTCGTACGAGACCTCGTCAACGAAGAATCGGCCAAGCAGTTGATGACCGAAGTCACTGAGGAAGAGCGGCTGCTCGTGACATGTGTCCACGCCAAGGAAGCACCGGAGGCACTTTTGCGAGCATTGCAAAAGAAATTGCCCCATCGTGATTTCGCGGAACAGGTGGTGGCCGTTCTCAACACCCGGTTGGTTCGGTTGCTTTGCGACGATTGCAAAATTGGCTATACCCCGAAGCCCGAACTTCTGAAGAAGCTGGGTATTCCTTCCGGCAAAGTGGAACAACTCTACCGTGCACCCAAAGGGGACGAGATCGACAAGCCGTGTAAGTCGTGCCATGGGATCGGCTTCAGCGGACGAACCGGCCTTTTCGAGATGCTCGTCGTCAACGACCAAGTCCGTGAAGTGCTACTGAAACAACCGAAGCTTGAAATCTTACGCAAAGCGTCCCGCGCCGCGGGAATGCGAACCTTACAAGAAGAAGGTATTTTGCTCGTTGCGAAAGGAGTGACTTCGCTACCCGAATTGAGCCGTGTTTTGAAAATGTAATTGAAAAAAAGTCGATGGCGGGCCGTTGGTAGTGGGCAGAACGCGTAAGCGATTCTTCGGGTTCACTGCCGAATGCCCACTCGAAACCTCCGGGGCCTTACGGCACCCGGCTCGCCTTTCCCTACTGCCCACTACTTCCCCCCATGTATTTCATAATCGCTGCGATTCTGTTCTTCGCCTGCTTCGCCATGATGGTAGCTGAAGGGATTTGGAACAATCTGTTATCGCTGATGACAATCGTTATCGCTGGCGTGACGGCATTTGGAATCTACCAACCGATCACGATTTGGGCCGACGAATCAACGGGCGGGTCATATACCTACTTGCTCGACTTGCTCATCATTTGGGGCCTCTTCGCAGCGATTGCGGGCATTTTGAAGATGGTTGCACAGTTCTTGTCGAAATATAAAGTCGCTTTCCCGCCGGCCGTCGATCGGTTTGGAGGAGCAGGCGTTGGCTTGGTGGCGGCGTACCTTCTGTGTGGCTTTGCAATGGCAACGCTCCACATGGCCCCACTTACGCACGATGCCTTCAGTGGCAAGTTCATTTACGGCAACTCGGTGAAAGAAGTCCGACAGGAAATGGCCAACACGTCGAAAATCACGACTCCCGACATGGGTTGGCTTAGCTTGACGTCAACGCTCTTATCGTCCAATCGCTGGGGGGGGGGAGGCGCTGTTTTTTCCGCTCCGCTTTACGTTCACACCTATGCAAAGCACCGCAAGGTTTTTGAGTCGATCGAAAAATCGATCGTCAAGCGGTAGTCCAACGCAGAGCCCGGAGAAAGGCAAAGAGTTGCTAGTTACAAGATGCCATCCGGAAACTAGCGCCCAGCAACTAGCAACTCTTCGTCCCCTATATCCGATATCCCCTTTCCCCTCTCTTGACTGTTGCAAGGATCGCAAGATGGCATCCGATTTTGACCAGCTCCCCGACAACTCCCTGGAAGCGGCCGAGTACCGTTCGCTCAGCCCCGTAGCGATCCTTGGATTGGTGCTCGGTCTGTTGTCGCCGCTTGCTTTGGTGACGCCGTTTCTTATGCCATTGCCAGTCGTTGCGGTCCTTCTCTCTTGGATCGCTGCTCGGTCGATTCGGAAGTCCCCTGAAACAAAAGCGGGATTCGGCTTGGCACTAGCGGGGCTTGGCCTGTCGGTGGCGGTTCTTGGAGCGATCTACGCCCGAGGCTATGTCGCGACCATCCTCCAACAATCGGCTGCCGAACGGGTGGCGGCGCAATTCTTAAAACGATTGCGAAGCGGGGATATTGCCGGCGCCTACGATCTGAAGCAGGAGCACCACAAACGACTTCCTACCGCGGAAGCAGCCGCCATTTTTTACGAGGCTAATGAAGAGGCGGCTCAGCAACTGGCAGAATTCGCGGACAATCCGGCTGTTCGATGCTTAGCCAGTGGGGACGATCCCAAAATACTTCGACGCCTCGAAGTACAAAAATTGCGGTACGGGAAATTCGCTACTGGAATTGTCTATAGGACGTCGGAGGAAGGGGCCGCCGAAGAGAAACAGCGGGAAGTGAGCCTTATCCTTGAACGAAGCTCCCCTCGGGCTTCGCGGCCCGCTTGGCGAGTAACGAACTTCGAGTTTGCTGATCTTGTCGGCTCGGGCGGTTAGCAAAACCTACCAGCCCCCTGTCTCCCTGTGATTTTAAGGGGCTTTGCTGGAAGAACCCTTCCATGCCGCATAGCTTTGCAATCCGAAGGCTTTAGGGGCTTAATTCGGGAGGCATTCGTCCGATCTGGGTGAACGGCATGCCAGCAGTCGTCGATGTAGAAACGGATCAGGCGAACCATTTCGTCGCCTGCGATGCTCTGCATGACATCGCTGGCGACCCTGCCCCCCCCGTTTGCTCGAAGGCCCGTTTGCTCGAAAGAGAAGCTTGCCACGAGCCCCCCCTAAGAAGGAGTCTGAAGGTGATGATGTTAAAATGGACTATGGGCGTCGCCCTGGTCGCCCTCGGCAGCAGCTCTGTGCTGGCCGACACGGCGGTCCAAACGGCGTTCGACTATGAGTTGACTTGCTGTGAGACGGCCGCAGACTGCGGCGACGGATGTTGTGACGAGCCTTCCTGCGGTCTCACGGATGGCTGTGGAGGCGACGGTTGTTGCGACGATGTTGGCTGCAGCTCTTGCTGTGGCGGTGGTGGTTGCTCCCTGCTGGGCGACTGCTGCCTAGGCGACGCTTGGTCACTCAGTGACGAAGTTTGTGGCCCCTGTGCTCCGTTCACCATCGGTGGCTGGACTCAGGTCGGTTACCACTCGGATAACGCTCGATTGTCGCGAGTTAATAACGATGGCCTGGCGTTCAACGATCGCCCCGATCGTCTCAACCTGCACCAACAGTACTTCTTCGCAGAGAGAGTCGCCCAAGCACCTTCCCACGGTTGGGACTGGGGTTTCCGTGCCGACCTTCTTTACGGTATCGACGCCAGCAAAACACAAGCGTTTGGCAACGATCCGGGGAACTGGGATTTCCAAAACGGTTGGGATCGTGGTGGCGGCTACGGCTGGGCGATGCCTCAGTTGTACGGCGAAGTAGCCTTCGGTGACTGGTCGATCAAGGCGGGCCACTTCTATACGCTCGTCGGTTATGAATCGGTAATGGCTCCTAATAACTTCTTTTACAGCCGCTCATTGACTGCGTTCAACAGCGAGCCGTTCACTCACACTGGCGTGTTGGCCACCTACGGCGGCATGGACAACATTGAGGTGTACGGTGGTTGGACCGCTGGCTGGGACACAGGTTTTGACCAATCGCTTAGCGGAAGTAACTTCCTCGGCGGTTTCTCGACAGGCCTGACGAACGACGTGACGTTTACCTACATCACGACGATCGGCAACTTGGGTGCTCGTTCGGCTGGCGAGAGTGGCTACAGCCACAGCCTCGTGTTGGACTTCGCGTTGAGCAACAATCTTAACTACGTGATTCAAAGCGATCTCGTCGGTTACGATGCAACGGTGGCTAATGCGGGTACGAACAATGACCAAATTGGCATCAACCAGTACTTGCTCTACTCGATCAACGATTGCTGGGCCGTTGGCGGACGTCTTGAGTGGTGGAAGAGCGATGGTTTCAGCTACAACGAAACCACTTTCGGTATCAACTACCGGCCTCATGCCAACCTGATCATTCGTCCTGAGGTTCGCCACGACTGGACACCGTCCGACGCCGGTGCCGCTGCTCGAGGCTTTGCCAATGCGGATGAGTACAACAACACGTCGTTCGGCATCGATGCGATCTTGACTTACTAAGTAGGCAAGACGACCGACGTAAGCCGTCGGATCAACGAACAACCGCGGGTCGCCAATGGGGCGGCCCGCGGTTTTTTTCGTAAATCGGGCGAGCGGTGCGGGCGTCAGCCCCCCGGTAAAATCGTTGGCACCATCGGCACTGGGGATCATCGGGCGACTAACGTCCGCACGGCTCGCCGTTTGCAGCGTTGTTTCTCCGAACGATTGGGTTTAGGATCGCAGGAGTTCGTTTTTTCGTGCCGAGACGGCATGCCTAGAGATACCCTTCAGCCAGCGGTGATTTTCCTGTGAGTGACAATGCTTTTAGTGGCCCGATGGATGCGGTTGATCGGCGGGTCCTTGGCGTTTTGGTTGAAAAAGCCAAGACGACCCCGTCCGCCTATCCGCTTTCGCTCAATGCATTGGTGAATGGCAGCAATCAGAAGAGCAACCGTTATCCGCAAATGGATCTCGACGAGGACCGCATTGAGCAGGCGATCGACTCGCTTCGCCTGCGGGGGGCCGTTTCGATTGTGCAGGGGGATTCTCGCGTTGAACGCTATCGCCATTTGGCTTATGAGTGGCTCGGTGTCGATAAAATCGAACTAGCCGTGATGGCCGAGTTGCTCCTGCGGGGGGCCCAAACGGTGGGCGAGTTACGCGGCAGGGCTGCTCGCATGGAGCCGATTAAGGGAATCACCGAACTCACGCCGGTGCTAGAATCCCTCGTTAGCAAAGGGTTGGCCGAGTACCTTAGCCCTCCGGGACGAGGCGCGATCGTTTCACACAAGTTCTACACGCCGGGGCAATTAGAACGGGTCCGTCGCGACTTTGATTTAGGTCAAGGGGATTTAGGTCAAGGGCAAGAGAACAGTGAAGCTCCTGAAACAGCGGCCCCTTCGGTGACGCAGCCCCCTGTGGTGGTACCACCAACGGTCGTGGCACCCGAAGAAAACGCTTCCGATTTACGGGCTGAGATCACCGCCTTACGCGAAGAAATGCAAACGGCGATTTCTGAGTTGCGAGAAGAGTTCGAGGCGTTCCAACAGCGCGTTGAAGGTTGATGGGGCCCCCTATCCTAGCCGCAGGCGGAAGCCAGCGGAGAAGGCGGGGTAACCACTGGCTTCCGCCCGCGGCTAAGACCTTGCTCTGACCGGGCCGTTTTTCTTTGGGTGTGGTATTGATTGGCAATCAAAACGTCTACTTTTTCCGAATAGATTTCCATGGAACACCGCCCCCGCCTCATCGTTGCCCTGGCCCGATTGGTTCGACGGCGTCTCGTTTGGCTACTGGTGGGGGTCTATGCGCTGGCCGCTCTGGTGCCAGGCCCCGGGTTGGCGTTGCGTGAACTGGAACTCTCGGCATGGTCTCCCGGCGGGACACCGGCGCGGTTCTCGCTGTGGATGGTGGCCGTGCTGCTCTTCAGTGGCGCGGTCTCGACCGATTTTAGGAAGCTAAGCGAATTGGCCCGCCGCCCGGGGGCGTTGGGGCTGGCGCTGGTTGGTGTTTGGTTGCCGCCGCTGTTATTGGTGGCCGCCTGGGGGGCGATTGTCGCTTGGTGGTCGCCCGGTGAGGCGTCGGCCGGCGTGCTATTGGGAATCGCTCTGGCGGCGGCAATGCCCGTCGCCAACTCGGCCGTCGGCTGGACGCAACAATCGGGCGGAAGCCTCGTCTGGGCTTTGGGACTGGTCGTGCTCTCGATTAGCCTCTCGCCCTGGATCACGCCAGGGCTCCTCTGGCTCATGGGCCTAACCCTCTCGGCCAGCGATGCCCAGCAGGTCGAGCTACTGGTCGCCCGCTTTAGTGGCACGGTGTTTGTCGTTTGGGTTCTTGCCCCGACCTTGCTCGGGTTTTTCCTACAAACGCTGGTAGGCGAAAAACGAATCGAACGGGGGAAGCCTCTTTTGTTATTGGCTTCTGCCGCATCCTTGTTGCTATTGAATTATGCCAACGGGGCGGTCGCTTTACCGCGTGCTCTGAGCGAACCGAATTGGCCGTTGCTCGGAGCGACTGTGGCGGTGGCCCTGTCGCTCTCGGCAACCGGCCTGTTGGTCGGCTGGTGGTTGGCACGAATAGCTCACTTACCACGCCGCGACCGTACGGCTTGGGCCTATGCCCTAAGCATGAAAAACACGGGCCTTGCCCTTTGCTTGGCCGATAACGCGTTGGCCGGCACTGCGCTAAACGACACGATGTTGGGCGACACTGTGTTGGGCGGTACTGGCCTGGGGGGACAATCCGCTGCCATCCTAGTGATTCTTGTTGCAACGCTCGCCCAGCACGGTGTGGCAAGCCTGGCGCACGCATGGTGTGCGTCGGCTTCCAAGAACACCTATTGAGCCTGCACAAGCAAAGCGGCAGGTCCCATCGCATTGTGGTTGCCTCTGCTTCACGATAACCGGCACCGTTCTGGTGGGTCTTCGCTTCGATAAGGCCCCCCCTACTTGGCTCCGGCCGCTTACGCTCGCGGCTCGCCTGCCATGGCCTGCGCATGAAACACGACGGCGGGGTCGCTCTTTCGAGCAATTCCCGCCGTCGTGTTTTTCACTTGATTTTTGACTCTTACTAGCGTTAGCTATTTTCCGTCAAAGCGATTAGGCCTTCGGCCGTTTTGCTGAGGTCCCCCATCGTGATCGACTGCTCTTCAATCGCAGCGGCCACGGTGTTGGTGTTGCTGTTCACTTCCGTGACGCTAGAGGAAATCTGACGAATCGAGTCGGCGACTTCGACGATTCGTGTCTGAATCTCTTTCACCGAGTCTTCGATGTTCTGCGTCGCCTTCGAAGTCTCTTGAGCCAGGTCTTTCACTTCGTTGGCAACCACGGCAAAGCTCCGGCCATTCTCGCCGGCGCGGGCCGCCTCGATCGTGGCATTCAGAGCAAGCAAGTTCGTCTGGTCGGCCAATTCTTGGATGACGCCGACGACCTTGCCAATCGCTTTGCTGCTTTCTTGCAATCCGTCGGTCGCCTCGGTGGAGCGAATCACCTGCGATTCCGCTTCTTGGGAAAGGCTCGCTGTGCGGGTCACGTTCTTTGAGATTTCTTCGATCGTGGCTGCCATTTCCGTCGTGCTGGTCGCCACCGACTGACCCACGCTCTGCGCTTCGCGTTTCGTACGAATTTGGTCGGTAATAATGCTCCAAGTTGCCATGGCTCCAATGTACTCATTGTTACTGTCGTGGATCGCACTGACAAGCAAATCAAGGGACTCTTCGCCTAACTCAATTTGTGTCTGAACGGGCAGATTCGAGGGATCGGAAAGAATCTTGCGCTGGTAGCTCGGGTCTTTGTGGAATACATCGATACTAGATCCGAGGATACTATCAACACTGACCGGCAGGAGGTGCTTTAGCTCGTTTAGAGTTTTTGTCGAAGCAGGGTTCATGTACTCCACGACAAGATCACGATTTACGTACATCACGTTGATCGGCAAGGACTCGACCATATTGGCGACTCGCGTTGCTTCCTGGCTTGTTTCGATTGTCTTGGTGATATCCGACGCGATCTTCACGACCTTAAATACTTTCCCATCGTTATCAAGTACCGGGTTGTAGGAAGCGGAAATCCAAATGGAATCTCCATTCTTTTTGATGCGTTGGAACTCATCCGATTTGTATTGCCCTTCCGCCAAGTCTTGCCAGAACGTAGCGTAGTCCTCCGTGTTGGCTTCTTCAGGAGTGACAAACATCCGGTGATGCTTGCCCTCGACTTCTTCTAGGGTATAGCCAAGGGCCGACAGGAAATTGTCATTGGCGGTAAGGATTTTACCCTGGGGGGTGAACTCGATAATCGCTTCGGATCGCTTGAACGCATCAAGGACTACCTGGGCTTCATTGAAGTCCGAATTCGTTGGAGCTGAAGTGGCTTGTGGCGTTTCTTTTGTCTTAGTCAGGAACATGGCTTTATTTTCTGGGGTCCGGAAGGAAGAGGGTGGAATTCGCGACGCCCTAGGACCCCTCGGGAGAGAGAGGAACAGCCGTCGGTCGTTGCTGACTAGATAACATGGGTCATAAAAACGCCCCCGGCTGGTGGGTTTCCACACGGTGGGCAAAAAACTGTGTGGCAATAAGTCGCAGAAAAATCGCCCTTAGATCGTCCCCAAGACTCAAAATTGTGGGGAATATGCCCTGATTTAGCGACTTGAACCGCGGATTCCGCCCAGGGGACCCGATCTACCAGCAGCCTCCACGTAAGCCATGCCGGATTGGATAGTTCAGAAACCTTTTTGGAGACGCGGGGAGGATCGTGCGGGTCGTACGGCTTGCCGTAAGGGAGGAGCGTCAAAATAGCCTTCCAAAATAGAATCTCAAAACTCTCTAATAATTGTCGGGTGAGGGCTCGACGGCTGAGGCAGAGGAACTAGGATAGAGGCTTTGCCCAAGGCTCGGCCACCTCGCTAGGGGAAATAGTGTCTTGCCTCCCGCCTCTCGCCATTTCGTTTTATCCCACCTAAGGGCCGGCGACCCATAGCTCTCCCTTCCTCCCTAAGTCCTACTTTTTTCTATGAAGATTGCAGTTATTGGCACTGGTTACGTCGGTCTTGTGACCGGCACTTGCTTCGCAAATAGTGGCAACAATGTCACTTGCATCGATATTGATGAAACAAAAATTGAGGCGCTCAAGAACGGAGTGATTCCCATCTATGAGCCGGGCCTCACGGAGCTTGTTAAGCGAAATGCTGAGTCGGGGCGATTGCAGTTCTCGACCGACACGGCGACGGCTGTAAAATCGGCTGAGATCATTTACTTGGCGGTCGGTACCCCTCAGGGACACGATGGCTCGGCCAATTTATCCGCCATGTGGGCGGTCACGAAAGCCATCGCCCCCCACCTGCAGAAAGATGCGATCGTCGTTACCAAGAGCACGGTCCCCGTCGGAACCAACGCCAAAATCTTTGGAATGCTTAAAGAACTTACGGGCCGTGAGTGCCACGTTGCCAGTAACCCTGAGTTCCTCAAAGAGGGGGCCGCGATCGATGACTTCATGAAGCCAGACCGGGTGGTCGTGGGCGTCCGTTGCCAAGAGGTGAGCGACAAGCTAGAGCAGCTCTATTCGCCTTTCTTGCGAACGGAAAAACCGTTCCTTTCTATGTCGCCCGAGTCGGCAGAGATGACGAAGTACGTTGCCAACGCCCTGCTGGCCACCAAAATCAGCTTCATCAACGAGATGGCCAACCTGTGTGAAAAGCTGGGGGGCGATATCAACGATGTCCGCCGCGGCATTGGCCACGACAGCCGTATCGGCTTTGCGTTTCTCTTCCCAGGTGTTGGTTACGGCGGTAGTTGCTTTCCGAAAGATGTTCGTGCCCTGGCTTCTATGACGGATGACCAAAACGGCGTTCCGGAAATGCTCCGAGCCGTCGACAGTGTGAACGAACGTCAGAAGTCGGTTCTTTTCAATAAGGTGAGCGAACACTTCGGAGGCGATCTTTCTGGCAAACGAATTGCTATCTGGGGTCTCGCCTTCAAGCCAGAGACCGACGACATCCGCGAAGCGCCCGCACTGGTTCTTATCAAGCAGCTTCAAGACCAAGGCGCGACGGTCGTCGCCCACGACCCCGTCGCGATAGAAAACGTCAAGGCAGAGACCGAAGGGGTTGAGTTTGTCGATCAGGCGCTCGACGCTCTGAAAGGGGCCGACGCTCTCTGCGTTTGCACCGACTGGAAGGCTTACCACCAACCCGATTTTGCCGAAATGTACCAATTACTGAACTCACCTGTCGTCTTCGATGGTCGCAATTTGTACGACCCAGGACGAATGAAGGCTCGCGGCTACTGTTACCACAGCATCGGCCGCGTCGCCGTGGATGGCCGAAACGGGAAAAAGTAGCATGCCAAAATGACGAAGCGCGAAGGACAAGAAGCCCCCAGTTTTTCGTCATTTGTCATTCGGATTTCATCATTTTCTCTTTCGTGTTGCGTGACAAACAGGGCTTCGAGCGATAAGATACGGGACTCACGGTTTTCCCCTTCCCCTTTTTAGGGGAGGGGCTAGGGGAGGGATTTTTAGAACCCTGGTACATGGTTCAGCCCTCTCCCCTAGGCCCTCCCCCGAAAGCGGGGGAAGGGGACAAAACAGATCGTTCCCTTTTCTCTTGTCGCTACGGAGTTTTTTCTATGGCCACCCTTACGAAGCCAGTTGCCCGCCCCAAAGTTGCCGATACCCAATGCCTTATCAATGGCAAGTGGGTTGATTCGGTTAGCGGCAAGACGTTTGAGTCGATTCACCCGGCAACGGAAGAAGTGATTGCCAACGTCGCCGAAGGGGATGCCGCCGATGTTGATCTTGCGGTTGCCGCGGCTCGCGAAGCCTTCGATAACGGCCCCTGGCGTACGATGGACGCCCGCGATCGTGGTCGGCTCATGTACAAATTAGCCGATCTCATGGAAGAAGATCTTGACCACCTCGCCGCGCTTGAGACCCTCGACAATGGCAAGCCGATCAGCATGGCTCGTGCCGCCGATATTCCGCTGGTGATTGACTGCATTCGGTACTACGCCGGTTGGGCCGACAAACTCCAGGGGTCGACCGTCCCGATTCGCGGCGATCATTTTTGCTACACACTTCGCGAACCGGTGGGCGTTGTCGGACAGATTATCCCGTGGAACTTTCCGGCACTGATGGCCGCTTGGAAGTGGGGCCCCGCTTTGGCCTCAGGTTGCACGATCGTCATGAAGCCTGCTGAACAGACACCCCTCACCTGCCTACGCATGGCTAAGCTTGCTTGCGAAGCGGGCTTTCCTCCCGGCGTGATCAACGTCGTGCCCGGCTACGGCCCGACAGCCGGGGCGGCGCTCGTTCGCCACCCGGACGTGGACAAAATCGCTTTCACGGGCGAAGGAACCACCGCCAAGATCATTGCCCGCGAAGCGGTGGAAACTTTCAAGCGAATCACGTTCGAGCTGGGGGGGAAGAGCCCGAACATCATCTTTGCCGATTCCGACATCGACGCCGCCGTGGCCGGCGCCCACTTTGGCCTCTATTTCAACCAAGGCCAATGTTGCTGTGCCGGCAGTCGTGTTTACGTCGAGGACTCGATCCACGACGAGTTCGTCGGTCGCCTTGCCGAGCGTAACCAAGAGTTTCGGCTAGGCAATCCGTTTGATCCTGAAACGCAGCAAGGCCCGCAAGTCGATAAGGCCCAATTCGACAAAATCCTCCGCTACGTTGGCTACGGCAAAGAGGACGGTGCCGAGTGCGTCACGGGTGGTCGGCAGTTTGGCGACAAGGGTTACTTCGTTGAGCCGACGCTTTTTTCGGGCGTAACGGACGACATGCGGATCGCCAAGGAAGAAATCTTTGGCCCTGTGATGAGCGTTCTGAAGTTCTCTGGCGAAGACGAAATTGCCCGCCGTGGAAACGATTCGATCTTCGGCCTTGCCGCCGCCGTTTGGACGCGCGACATTGGCAAGGCGCACCGCCTTGCACAACGGCTCCGCGCCGGCACGGTCTGGGTCAACTGCTACGACGTGTTCGACGCCGCTGCTCCCTTCGGCGGATTCAAGCAATCGGGCCACGGTCGCGAACTGGGCAAAGCGGGCCTCGAAGCCTACACCGAGTCGAAGACTGTAACGATTTCGATGCAGTAAGTTCGCCCTTTCAGCCGCAGGCGGAAGCCAGCGGTAGAGCGAGTGAAGGGTAACCGGCGGCTCCCGCCTGCGGTTGGGAATGCGTCTCAAAGAATAGGTTTCCGCATCTTTTGAGCTCCTCCGCTCGAAGAAGGGTTTTTCGTCGATAGCCCTTTTTTTGTGTACGAAGAAAGCCGCGTCGGGAAAGGTTCCCGACGCGGCTTTTTGTTTTCAGAGAGTTTCAGTGTGGATCAGTGATGCCCCCAGCCGCCGCCCCAACCGTGCCCGCCACCCCAACCGTGACCACCACCGCCCCAGCCATGACCGCCGCCCCAACCGTGACCACCACCGCCCCAGCCATGACCGCCGCCCCAACCGTGACCACCACCGCCCCAGCCGTGCCCGCCACCCCAACCATGACCACCACCGCCCCAGCCAAGGTGGGGATCGACAAAAACGCCGCCATGATGAACTACATGTCCGAAACCGCCGTGAGCATTGCCAACATCGACATGAACACGACCAGTTTGAATGTGCAAGCCGCGACGATGGCGGGCTTCGGCACGATCGGCAGTGATAACGAAACAGAAGGCGACTGCGGCCACTGTGGCAAGAAGTTGCTTGTTCATCTTGAGGGTCTCCAGTGAAAGGGCGGGGAAAGTGTCGCCGAGGCGAGGATGCCTTGGCTTCGTTAGTCTAAAGGTGCATTCGGTGTGCCTAAGCTATCACTATATCCATAAGTTGTTCTCAAGCAAGGATTTAGGGCATATTAACTTTCTTAAGATGTGGTTGTTTTTCCTATTTTGATGTCGAACCGACGGCGCATTGTGTCGGTTTGAGAGCAATTGTTCTACGTGCATTCTAGCAGTCGCTCACGACGAAATCTCGTTGAGAGCCCGCTAAGGAACACTAATTTCGATGGCTGCACCAGCGCTTTACCCCCCGCAGGGTTCCCATCGGTCTGCTAGACTGGGGGGCTGCCCCGCCTAAACGTGTTGCCTTCCCCAGGTGACTTGAAACCGTGAGCTAGGTTTTGCCTTATGCCACGCTTCGGTTGATGCGAGCGTTAGCTGCTCTTTTGCGCTCGCGACCCCCAACAATTCGGCGGCTATCCGTCTGGCCCCACCTAACGAAAAACGCCCTCGAATAACCCTCTTCTCTGTTTTATGCTCAATTTCTTTCGTTCCCGTTCCGCGTCGATCAAAGATGATGTCCTGTCTGGCCTAACGGTTGCCCTGGCTCTCGTTCCGGAGGCGGTTGCTTTCGCGCTCGTCGCGGGCATTTCTCCGCTGATTGGCCTCTACTCTGCTTTCTTTATTGGATTGATCACGGCAATTTTTGGTGGTCGCCCTGGAATGATCTCGGGTGCGACCGGTGCGATGGCCGTGGTGATCGTCACGTTGGTGGCAGAGCATGGAATCGAGTACCTGTTTCCGACGGTCATTCTATGCGGACTCCTCCAAATCGCGATTGGAATCGGGCGTCTTGGGAAATTGATCCGCATGGTGCCCCATTCGGTGATGCTTGGGTTTGTGAACGGCTTGGCGATCGTGATCGGTCTCGCACAGATCGGGAGCTTTAAGACATTCGACCCCAACACGGGTGGGCTGGCCTTTTTGCGAGGCCCTGCGCTTTGGACAATGCTTGGCCTCGTCGCGCTGACGATGGCCATCATTTGGCTGCTGCCCAAATTGACGCGTGCGATCCCCGCTTCGCTCGCTGCAATTTTGGTGATCTCTGTCGCATCGATTTTAATCAATCAATCCGTTGTTACGGAAACGGGTGATAATTTTGTGGCGACCGTGGGGGACCTCCTGCGAGTCAACGCGAAGGCGACCGCGGTGGCTGAGTTAGGCACCGAACCTGGTCCCCTAGAAGCCCGCACTCTTGAAATGGCGAACAAGGCGGCAGAAGGCGTAGGTATCAGTGGGGGACTGCCGAAACTCTTCTTTTGGGAGCACTCGTTGCCACCAAGAAGTCTTGCGACGCTATGGATCATCCTTCCGTTTGCGGTCATCCTTGCGGGCGTTGGCCTGATTGAATCGCTGATGACACTCACCTTGATTGATGAAATCACCGAGACCCGCGGGCGAGGCAACCGTGAGTGTGTCGGCCAGGGACTTGCCAATGTGGTTTGTGGTCTCTTTGGAGGCATGGGCGGTTGCGCGATGATCGGTCAGTCGCTTATCAATGTGAACTCCGGAGGCCGGGGCCGACTCTCTGGCATCACGGCAGCGGTTTGTCTGTTGCTGTTCGTTTTGTTTCTGGCACCTTGGATTGAGCAAATCCCGATGGCCGCACTGGTCGGCGTGATGTTCATGGTGGTCATTGGAACTTTCGAGTGGGCATCGATAAAAATGTTCGGCCGAATGCCTCGCAGCGATATGTTTGTCATGATTCTTGTGGCCGGCTACACCGTGTTGATGCACGACTTGGCGTCGGCGGTGATTTTGGGCGTAATCGTCTCGGCGCTCGTCTTCGCTTGGCAACACGCGACCCACATCGGAGCCGACACAAAAACCAACGAGTTCGGCAGCAAAATCTACCAGCTTCACGGCCCGTTGTTCTTCGCGTCGGTCTCCTCGTTCAAGGAAATGTTTGACGTTGGCAACGACCCCGACGACGTGGTGATCGATTTTTATTACTCCCGAGTCTACGACCAGTCGGGCCTCGAAGCGATCAACTCGCTTGCTGAAAAGTACAGCACCGCCGGCAAACGCCTTCACCTAACCCACCTCAGCGAAGAATGCCAGAGACTGTTAGGCAAAGCGGGCACTCTGGTGGAAGTCAACGTCTCCGAAGACCCACAGTACCACGTGGCCACTGACCGATTGGGGTAATTCTCACTACCCTCCCGGTTGATAAACACAATCAGGTTCCGACGCAAATAGATTACCCGTCAGCGCGTAGGAGCGGGCCCGGCTGCCGCCGCAGAGGCTGCGGTACTCGCAGATGCCGCATTTGCCTTCGAGTAAATCAGGGTTTCGTAAGTCAATAAACGTCTTCGAGTTTTGGTAAGTGGCTACGACGCTCTCCTGCGGAAACTGGCCGCATTCGAGGGGCAAGAAGCCTGTTGGGAAAATGTTGCCCTTGTAGCCGACGAACATCACGCCCTTGCCATCGTTCACACCCAACGTAGCCGTTTGGCGAGGAAGTGGCTTGCTTGCGGATTGCTTTTCACTCGGCAACTTCCGCTCCCGATTTTTCTCTTCGATTAAGAAACGGCGGTAGTGTGGTGCCTCGGTCGTTTTCACTGCGAACCGGCCACTACGCGATACGTCCCACAGTTTGGCAAACGCCTCTTCGCACTGCTCGGCGGTAAGGCGATTCAAGACGGCCCCTCGGCCTACCGGAATAAGGAAAAAGACCGACCAAAGAGCAATGCCGAACGGTGTGATGAGATCGGCCATCGCGTCGATCTCATTTAGGTTGAGTTGGGTGAGTGTGGAGTTGACTTGCGTTGGAATGCCCCGCTCTTGAGCATCTCGCAATATCTCCATGGTTCGTTGAAAACTGCCAGAGACCCCGCGCAAAGCATCGTGCGATTCGGCGGTTGCTCCGTCGAGGCTAATCGCTAGCCGGACGATGCCCGCCTCTTTCAATTCGTCCAGCGCTTCGCCCGTGACGAGCGGTGTTGCCGAAGGGGTGATCGCCACTTTGAGATCAAGCTGTCGGGCATAGCGAACCATCTCAAAAAGATCGGGTCGCTTGAGCGGGTCCCCTCCGGTAAGCACCACAAGCGGTGGCTTCGGAAAAGTAGCGATCTGGTCCATTAGCCTCAGCGACTGCTCCGGCGAAAGTTCGCCCGGCAGCTGGGCCGGCTGGGCACACGCCCGGCAATGCTGGCAAATCAAATCGCAAGCCTGCGTCACTTCATAGAACAAGACGAGCGGACTATGAGGGAAGTCCTTGCGAGTGTAATCGGGAGCACCAACCGAAGAAGGGGGGCCCACAGAAGGGGGGCGTTCCATAATGTTTTACTGAACCGTTCACAGCTCCCAACAAAAAGAAACCGCCAACTTAAAAAGGAAAGGAAGCTGAGCAGGATTTACAGGATAAAGAGACGTCTCTTCTCCTGGCCATTGTATCTTGTCGCTCCGGGCGAAAACAGCCTCTCAGTCCAGCCCTCACTCGATCGTTACTTCTAGCGTTCCGCTGTTCTCTGCCAGACGGTTAGGGGCGTCGTTCACCCGTAGATAGAGCGTGCCGCTTCGCTCGGGGGTGTAAAGACTCTCCTGACCGATTGGCTCGAATTGGGTGAAAGCGTCGGTCCTGGCATCGGCCACGGCGTCGGGCCCAGCATCGATCGTCGCGAGCAATTCGCCCAAGGGGCGGCCACGGTGGTAGGCAAGCGTTACGCCCGACGCCTCGCACGGCCAGGGGGTGCCGTCCTTCTCCTGAGCGATGACGAATCGGCCCTTGCCACGGATTCGATAAGAATGCCCCGCTTCGACGCGAACGCCGCTCGACTGCCAACCTCGCCCAGCGGCGATACTTACGGTTGCTTTGCTACCGGTGAACGGCTTTCCTTCCTTGAAGGCAATCGCTTCGCGCTGGAGGTCGTGGCCGTAATCGAGGGTGGAAACAAAGAGCCGCCACTCTTGATCGAGCCGCTTACGGTCCTGCTTGTACGCCCGATCGAATCGACGGGCGAATTGCTCGCTTAGCACCCAACCGGGCATCACGGCAAACCGGTCGTGGTAACTCGGATGGTGATCCAAAAAATACGAGAGCGCCCACACCCAGGCATAAGAATGGGTGGACATCGCCACTCGGTTGTTAATTTTTTGGACCGCTCTGATCGTTGCCACTTCGCCTTTCTCAGCAGCGTCGCGAAGGAGTTTGATACGGCCCCACATGGGGGAGGCTCGTTTGTCGGCAGGCATTATTGCCAGTCGCAAAGTGTCGGTCGGTTGGTCCCACGTGTGGGCACCACACAACTCGGCCACGCCCTCCATGTACCAACCGGGGCCACAACTGCCGAGTGTGGTCATCATAAAGCTGTGCGTCGCTTCGTGAAGCCAGAGACAACGGCGGTAGTAATCGGTCGGCTGGTCGTAGATCCAAATTTCGTTGCCAACCGCCAAACCATGCGGAAAGTCTTCTCGCCCTTGGGGCATAAGACCTAAGGCCTCGAACTTCGTCCGATCGCTAATGAAATAAGCCCGCATTCGCCAATCGACCGTTTGGCTTGCTTCGACATCGAACCGCTTTGCCCACTGAGGCAGGGCAAGGTCAATCAGGTGCGGCAGTTGGTCGATTTCTGGCGACGGGGCCATGTCCGTCACTAATTCACAGTGCTCAGAAGCAATGACCCGAAGCCCTGCCCGATCAAGTCGCCCCGGGTCTATCGAACGCGCCGCCGGCCAATCCGCCTGTGCGGTGCCTCCAAAGAAAAGAAAAAGCACCACGACGGAACGACGAAACGACGGAAGAAAAAGGAAGGCCGCTCGTATGGCAGTCTGCGCCAGCAATTTTACTATCAGCATCTCCCTCTGTCGGCTAAACCGGGCCTTCCGATGTTCGACCTGTCGATTTGTTTGCGCAGGATTCAATAGCGGTTCCTTTTTTCGTCGTTCCGTTGTTCCGTCGTGGTTCAATTTACTTCCCCAATTTCCGGAACAACTTATCGAGGCCCGTGCTGATAGCGCCTTGGGCGGCGGACTGAACGAGTTGTTGCGATAATTGACGTAGCGCATCGCGATCCACCTTCGGTTGCGAAAGCGTTCCTCGAATGGGGAACCGAACCGTCTGGCCGCGTAAGCCGCCCAGGAGCGAAGCGTTTTTCCGGAGCCATTCATCTTGGATCGGTACGGTGAGCAGCAAGTCGATCGTTTCGTCGATGCCGACCGAGCCTTCGGACGAAACCACCGCATCGCCTACGTCGAACTCCAACCCACGATGATAGACACGGCCCTCCACCATTTGGAACGGAACGGCACGGTCGGTGATGGTGAGGATCGGTCGCAGAGAAGCGGACGGAGAGACCGCCCCTGCGACACCGTCGCGGACCAAGTCACGCACTTGCCGAATGAGCGCGACCCATTCGGCAGTCGAGGGACCGGGCGCTACTTGGGCGTTGTGGATTGTCAGCAGGCCGGTCACTCTCGCCTGTTGGGGGTTGCCTAGCGGGGCTGATAACTCGGAGAGCGAGACGGAAAAACGCCCCTCCACTCGGGTTGCATCGGCCAGCACGGGGGCAATGTACTTGAGCGACTTTTCAGAGACTTCTTGAGAAATGGCGACGTCCGTCACCAGGGGCCCCGGCGCTAATTCCAACTTGCGAGGCAAGGGAACAAGCGTCACGGCGGCTTGTGTGGTCAATCGTCCTTGGCCAACGGTCACGTCAAGCGGATCGGTTCGGAGAACGCCCTCGGCGAGTGCCGCCCGCAAACGCCCTGGTCCGACTTGCAGGCCAAACAAATTGGCCCCTTGCCACGGAGCTTCCATTTGCCCCTGCAGAGCAGCTAGCCCAGTGGTGTGGGTCGCCATCGGCCCGTCGCCTGAAAAGTGAAACGTCGCTCGTTCTCTTCCGAAGAGCTGGACACTTTGGCCCAAGTGGGGCCAGAGCAGGGGCGAAAGTTTTTCGAGGTCGTAATCAATCGTCCCGTCGAGTTGTACGCCTTGCAAGCGGGCGAGGTCCCTAACTTGCCCCTTGGCGGTAGCCGCCAGAGTTTGCGAAGTGATTTTCATCTCTTGCAATTTCACCGCTAGCTGTGACGTTGTGCCGTTGATCGGAATTGACCTGGCAAGAGCCCGTAAGTTGGTCTGCAAGTGTGGCTCGCTCCAGACAAGAGTGCGCTGGCTGCCCGCCTGGGAAGGCATTGGTCCCGTGCCTCTAGCTATTTGGTAAAGCGCGATCTGTTGGCCCGTCGCGTTGGCCGTGATGCTAAGTCCGTCAGACACGCCGCTCAGTGCCATCGTCCCCTCAAGTACGCCCTCCGCTTCGTAGCGAGGCCCAGCGCTTGCCGGTGGGAACCACCGGCCGATCCTCGCTAAATCGGCACGGAAGGCCATTTCACCCTGCGATCCTGTTGGGTCGTTAACAGAAAAACGGACCTTCCGCGTTCGACACGAAAACGAAGAGGCGACGAGCTGTCCTACTTCCGAGCGGACGCTGCCCGTCGCGTTGTTCCACTCGGCATCCGCCGTCAGCTCCACCTGCTGTTCACGAACCACGAGACCAGAAGCTCGCGAATCGACAGCAAGATTCTTTACCATGGCATGGCACTTCGATAACCGACCTCCCTGCTTCGACAGCACGCCTTCGGCCCGTGCTTCGATTCGTCCTGCAATTCGTAACTCCGCCGTCGAAGGCAACGACGGAACCACCAATTGCGCCCGGCGATGCCAGGTTGCCAGATTACCAATAATATCCATGCGCAGCGGTCGTTCGCTCGCATTTTCTCCTGGGGCAGCAAGACGCAACTGTAATTCATCCCCTTGGGCCTTGAGGCTCACGTCTGCCGTTCGAGCAAAAGTAGCATCGCCCTGAACTCCCGTAAGTTGGACATCGAACTCAAGGCGTGGCTCTTCGGCCAGTGGGCGCTCTCGGGAGCCGACCAGCAAATCGGTTAGCAGGCCGTCGGTTGCCAATCGCCAAGCTCCCGGTTGCTGCCCCGGTTGACGTTGCCATGTTGCCCTCGCTTCGCCCTGGCCTGCCAGTCGCCAGTCGCCCAGATCGACAAACTGCCGCAAATGTTGACCGAGCCGGTCGAGATCAAAATTGGCGGTCCCTTTAATTTGCGACTCGTTTCCCGACGCATTGGCCGTAAGGAAATCGGACTCGCAGCGGAGGTTCTCTACCTGCCAATCCTCCCCTGGGCGGAGTGCGCTGAAGGTCACTCGGAGCGGACGTTGCCACTCGATTCGCTTACGGCCCGAGGTGCCCGTTAGGCTGTCGGTTCGTATTTCGCCCATGAGTCGTGGAACGCCATTCTCGATGCGGCTCGTCACGTCGGCACGGACCGTGCCCGATTCAATACGCACCCCTTTTTGCAGTCGAAGTACTTCGGGAGCGATTGCTGCGAGTCGGGCCAGATCGACTTCAGCCCCCCCTCGTAAACCACTTGGTAAAGCGAATTGCCCTGCGAGCCAAGCGGCCAGTTCGGGCGGCGTCACATGGCCCGCGACGCGTGCCGAGCCAATCTCTGAGTGGGCGGCTAGCGTTTCGATTTGCAATCGGTCGGGCTTGGCTGCCAGACGCCACGGCGCTTCGGCCCCCGCTACCCGCAGGGGTTCGCCACCTGTGAGTACCCCGCTATAAACCGGATTAACAAGCGTTATCCGCCCCGAAGTCGTCAAGCCTTGGGCAAGCAGTGCCATAACCGGGTTCGACGAAACGGGCTTACCCGAAGTGGGCGGTTGCCAAGCGGCGTCGCCTTCGAGACTCACCCAACCGGTAAAACGGGCCGTCGGATCGTTGCGACGCAATAGAGCGCCCACCACCGACAGCGGCACGGAGTCGATCTTTGCTCGCACAAGCTGGCCCCCTGCATCGGCGGCTCCGACACGCAATGAAAAATCGCCCGGTACCGCAGGTGGCATTCCTGAAGCGGCTACCTCGACCATTCTTCCCGTTGCTTCAACATGAGGGATTGTCGCCTCGGTATACGACACGCTGAGATGGTCCACGAGCCACCGCTCGCCCGTCGTGGCATCCAGGACCCGTGCTTCGGCATCGACAAGCTGAAGCGTCATCGGCCGTTTGGGTTGGGCCGGTCCCTTGGGCTCGGTCGTTTGCTTCCGCTGGTTCTCCAACGCGATGGCCTCGAGGAGTGATTCGATATTGCTCGGGTGCGAACCTCGTAATTCGATGTTAACGATGGGCTTGTCGATACGCACGGCGATCGGCGCGTCACTCCCGCTAGCAAGCTGCAACAAACTGCTGGCGACTTCGATACGTTGGGCTGTGAAAACGGTCGCTCCGTTCGGGGCACGGAATTCGACTCCCGTGAGCGCCGTCGATCCTGTCCAACCGAACGAACCTCCTTGGGCCGAGAGCGTTCCCACTCCGGGCGGAAGGGCGGAAGGCAAAACCGCGTTGAGCACGGTAGAGGTCGAAAGAATCGCAGGAACAGCCAGCACCAGCAGTGCTATCCCCCCGAGCAGAAATAACCAGCCACGGCGTATTCGGGCGGAGCGAAAGTTTATTGACAATGGCATAGCAGGCACCCCACTCGGGCGAGACGAAATCCGTTCGCCCCGATTCTACGCCACCCGCCCCCCTAGAGCCACGTCGAAAAAAGTCCCCACGTAAAAGGGCGAGCGGTGCGGGCGTCAGCCCCCCGATAAAAGCGGTGAA